>JBFJKG010000019.1:0-12731 GCA_041635075.1 Solimonas sp. | reverse complement strand
AGGTTGTGCTTGTGATGCGGATTGATCTCGAAGCCAAAGCTGCGGCCGTCCGGCAGCCGCAGTTGCTGGGCCGGCAGGTCAATGGTGACGCTGACATCGGCGTCAGCCGCCACCGCGTCGAACACTGCCTGCACCTCCGCCGGCTGCAACACGACCGGCAACACACCATTCTTGAAGCAATTTGAAAAGAAGATATCGGCAAAGCTGGGGGCTACCACGGCACGGAAGCCGTAGTCATCCAATGCCCACACAGCGTGCTCGCGCGACGAACCGCAACCGAAGTTGTCGCGCGCGAGCAGTATCTGACTGCCGCGGTGCTTACGGTCATTGAGCACAAAGTCCGCGTTCGGACGTCGCGTCGCTGGATCGATGTCCAGCGTACCGGGATCGAGATAGCGCCAGTCGTCAAACAGGAACGGACCGAAGCCGGTGCGGCGTATCGATTTCAGATACTGCTTGGGGATGATGGCGTCGGTGTCCACATTCGGACGATCCAACGGCATGACCTTGGCGCTCAGCACGGTAAAAGCACGCATTACAGGCTCCTCACATCTACGAAATGGCCGGCGATGCCGGCGGCGGCGGCCATCGCAGGCGATACCAGGTGGGTCCGCCCCCCCTGCCCCTGCCGCCCCTCGAAATTGCGATTGCTGGTGGAAGCACAGCGCTCGCCCGGCTCCAGGCGGTCGGCGTTCATCGCCAGGCACATCGAGCAACCGGGCTCGCGCCATTCAAAGCCGGCGTCCATGAACACCTTGTCCAGACCCTCGGACTCCGCCTGCTGCTTCACCAGGCCCGAGCCGGGAACCACCATGGCCAGTGCAACGCGATCCGATTTCTTGCGTCCCTTGACCACCGCCGCTGCGGCGCGCAGATCCTCAATGCGGGAATTGGTGCATGAACCGATGAAGACCTTGTCGATGGCAATCTGCGTGATCGGGGTGTTGGCCGTCAGCCCCATGTAGCGCAGCGCCTTCTCCATGCCGTTGCGCTTCACCGGATCCGCCTCCTGCTGCGGATCGGGCACCCGTGCGGATACCGGGCCCACCATCTCGGGTGAAGTGCCCCAAGTCACCTGAGGTTCGATATCGCTGGCCTGCAGTTCCACAACCGCATCGAACCGAGCGTCCGGGTCCGATTTCAAATGCTGCCAGCTGGCCACCGCTGCCTCCCATTGTTCCGGCTTCGGGGCATAGGGTCGCCCTTTGACGTAGGCGATTGTCTTCTCGTCGACGGCCACCAGGCCCGCGCGGGCACCGCCCTCGATCGCCATATTGCACAGCGTCATGCGACCTTCCATCGTCAGATCGGATATGGCCTCGCCGGAATACTCGATCACGTAGCCATTGCCGCCCGCTGTGCCGATACGACCAATGACCGCCAGCGTGATGTCCTTGGCGGTGACCCCGGGGCCGACCCGGCCGTTGATCCGGATCAGCATTGCCTTCGACTTCTTGAGTACCAGCGTCTGGGTCGCCAGCGCGTGCTCAACCTCCGAGGTGCCGATGCCGAACGCCAGCGCACCAAAGGCACCATGGGTAGCCGTATGCGAATCACCGCACACGACGGTCATGCCCGGCAGGGTCGCGCCCTGTTCTGGGCCAATGACGTGAACGATGCCCTGGCGCACATCCATCAGGTCAAACTTGGTGATGCCGAACTCAGCGCAGTTGCTATCGAGCGCCTCGAGCTGCGCGCGTGAAATGGGGTCCTTGATCCCCATTGCACGGTTCTGTGTTGGCACGTTGTGATCCGGCACCGCCAGATTCGCGCTCAGCCGCCACGGCTGGCGTCCGTTCAGACGCAGCCCATCAAAAGCCTGTGGGCTGGTGACTTCATGCACCAGGTGTCGGTCAATGTAGATCAGCGCCGCGCCATCGCCAGCAGCGCTGACCACGTGTGCGTCCCAAATCTTGTCGTACAGGGTCTTGCCCATGGCGGGAGCCTCGGATATCGGTGAGAACGGAGCGCATCTTAGGGAGGCCCATTCAATAACTCCAATGAATCGTTTTTATATACTCCATTCCATATTGGAATATTGGAATCACCTATGGACACGCAGTTGCTCAGCGCCTTCATCGAAGTGGCCGACAGCGGCTCGTTTACGCAGGCGGCGACGCGCCTGCATTTGTCGCAGCCTGCGATCAGCAAGCGCGTCACCTTGTTGGAGGCGCAGATTGGCCAGCCGCTGTTCGACCGGATCGGCCGCGGCATAAGCCTGACCGACGCCGGTCGCACGCTACTGCCCTACGCCCGGCGCACGCTGCAGGACATCGAAGACGGTCGACGCGCCCTCTCTCGCCTGCACCAGGTGGTCGGCGGACGCCTGTCCATAGGAACCAGCCACCATATCGGCCTGCACCGGCTACCACCGGTGCTGCGCCTGTACACCCAGCAGTACCCCGATGTGGATCTGGATATACATTTCATGGACTCCGAGATTGCCTGCGAAGCCGTCGCGGCCGGCAAACTCGAACTCGGCGTCGTCACCCTGCCCGGTGTTGCGATCCCGCTGCTGCGGACCCGCAGAATCTGGGCTGACCCGCTCGCGGTCGTCGTGGCCCCCGATCATCCTCTGGCGCGGCAACCGCGGCGATCGCTCGCCAATCTCGCCGACTATCCTGCGGTATTGCCGGACGCCGCCACCTATACCCAGCGCATCATCACGCACGAACTGGAACGTCTGGGACTCAGGCCACGGATACGTCTTGCAACCAACTACCTGGAAACCCTGAAGATGCTTGCCGCTATCGGCTTGGGCTGGAGCGTGTTGCCGCGCTCGATGATTGATGACAGCCTGCGCGCACTGCGCATCCCGGGACTACGGATGCAACGCCAGCTTGGGGCCGTCTGGCACGAGCGCCGCACGCTCTCGGCGGCCGCCGAGGCGCTGCTGGCACTGCTCAACACGCCCCAGGCGGAAACAGCCTGACTAGCGCTGCGCAAACAGGTCGGGGGCTATTGCGGGTTGAAACCCCGGGAACAGCGCAGCCGCCGTCGAATCGCCCAGACGGCGGGCCGCGCACTGCACCAGAATTTCGCGCAAGTCAGTGGTGATCGCGAGGTCCTCGCCATTGGCCATGGTGGTGGCGAGCAAACCCGGCCAGGTTCCGTACACTCGACCACCCCGAACGCCGCCGCCCAGCGCGTATAGACAGGCTGCGGTGCCGTGATCGACCCCACTGGAGCTGTTGTCGGCCACGCGACGGCCAAACTCGGTCATCACCAGAACTGTCACGTCGTTCATGCGCGCCCCCAGATCCACGTCGAATGCGCTTAGAGCCGAAGACAGATCACTCAGCAGGCTGGGCATATAGGCCGGCAAATTGATGTGAAGATCCCAGCCCTCGCTATCGATGCAGATCACGTCAACCCCAGCGTTCGCCTTGATCAGCTTAGCCGCCTGCGCCATTCGCGTGCCGAGACTAGAGTCTGGATATACCGCACCGTTGCTCACTGGATACCGACTCGGGTTGGCGAGCTTCAGCTCATCCATTGCCGAGAACGCCACCTCCGAAAGACCGGCATACCGCGGATCGCCTTGATACAGAGCGGACAAGGTATCGGCATATGGCGTCTGCTGCAGGCTGCCGAGACCAAAGCCGGCGATGCCATCCATCGCCAAAGGCCCTGCCCCGCCCTGCAAGGCCGCTGAAACGCTGGCCCCCACCGAGATAGCGCGCAACGGGCTGTCGCTGCTGGTTGCGGTAGATGCCAAGTGGCGCCCCAGCCAGCCGCCGTTGATGGCGGCCGTACTCGTTACACCCGCCTCCACGAACGCCTGTCCGGAAAAATGTGAGCGCGAGCTGTGCGGCAATCCGGTCGCGTGCACAAACGCAAGCCGACCGGCATTGAATGCAGGCAAAAGCTTCTTCATCGCAGGGTGCAAGCCGTAGAAGCCATCTATGTCGATGACGCCGCCAACATTGCCCGGCCTGGGCACAGCAGTTCGCAACCTTTTCAGGTAGTAGTTGGGGTCGCCGTGCGGAACTACGGTGCTCAAGCCATCCGCACCACCGCGCTGGAACACGCAGACCAGAACATCCTTTTGGCGGATACCCGTCGAGCTTGTAGCCTTGATTGTGGTGCCCATGATCGCTACCGGTACTGAAAGCTTGAGGAACTAATCAGCAGCGATGCCACCAAAGCCACCAGCCACGGCGCACGCGTGAACTCAAAGTATTGATCAGGCGTTAGATTGGATTGTAGGTACAGCCAGTCCAGTATCAGGTCGCGATCCTGACCACTCAGGGGCCGCTGCAATATCCTGGCAGCGGCTACCTCGACCAATCGGTTCGGCGTCGTCGCAGCCGCCAGCTCGCTGAGATCAAACTGCCCTGACGTGACGGCATAGGTTGCAATTCTCCAGCGCGCGATCAAGCCACTGGTGGTTGCCCAGTAAGCTGCCCGATCCGGATACCCATCCGGCTCCAGCCAGTTGAACGGCAACTGCCCCAGCAGGCTGACCAGACTCTGAAGGAAGGTATCCCCAGGGGGCGGTAAGGTCAGTGAAGGATTGAGCGCACGCACCAGCTGCCCGACAAACTGAGTCGGTCGTGCGTACTTGGCATCGCCGGCCTGCGCAAACTCACTGCTAGAGAACAGCACGCGAAGACAACTGCGGATGTCACCGCCTGATCCTAGGAAGGTCTGCGCGACCGCTTGAACTGCGCCCGCGGGAGGATCGTCGGCGATGAATCTTCGGCATAGCTTGGTGGCTATATGCCGTGCCGTCGAAGGGTGGCTGGCCAGCATGTCGAGTACGATCTCACCGTCGGCTATGCCACCACCGGCTGCAATCGAGCTGCCAAGTACCATCTTCGCGCCGTAGTCATGCACAGCTGGCGCAAACTTGAAGGCATTGATTGATCGATCTACGGTCCATCCGGTAAGGCAACGCGCCACATCCTTGACGTCGGCTTCACTGTAGCCACCGTCAACTCCAAGGGTGTGCAGTTCCATCAATTCACGCGCATAGTTTTCCTGGGGCGCGGTGCTTAGGTTCACGTAGTTGTCCAGGTAGTAGAGCATCGCAGGACTGCGCGCCGATGCCTTCAACAGTGTCCGGAAATTACCTAGCGCATTGGCGCGGATAACCGCGTAGTCGTCATAGGGCTTGAACACCGGAATGACGCCCTTGTTGATCTGAATGTTGAAGTGATCGCTCCAGAACTCCACCATCACCTCATACAGCTGCCTTTTGCTGTAGCAGGCGCGGAATAGAGTGGCATCACGAAGCTGCGAAACGATGCTGGCACTGTTGCTTGGAAAGCCGGCAGCGAGCACAGCTGGCGCACTGGAGGCCAGTGGAAAGCGACTGAGGATGGCGGCTTCGACCGCAGTGTCGTCCAGAGACCGATAGTCAAGCTGCCGTTCCAGGTAGGTGCTCGCCCCTATATCCCGCAGGGCTTTCAAGCTCAATGCGTGCACACCAAAGCTGCTTCGCCTAAGCAGGTGAAAGTCGGGGTCCGGAGGCGCCGTGCCACCGGCAGTTGATGACTTGGCACCGGGGTTCGGCCTTTGCTCGGCATCAATGTCGCTATCGCAGGCCGACAGCAGACCGGATAGCAGGGGTAAGGCCAAACCCGCACGGAGCACGTCGCGCCGCCTCGCTCCTGAGGTCGCAACGGTAGGGCTAGGCATCGACACTGGGATCATGGTTTCGGCACTCCGTGCAGCTTTACGGCCCAGAATGCAGAAAATTAAGCCGCCGGAAGATGCTGAGAGCCCCAAAGGTAGTAACTGCATGCTGATCGGGGCCCGTATCCGGTAGCACCACGCTGCAGCGTGCCGACCCCGATAGCCACAGCCAGATGTCGCCGATGCACCCGGCGAGATTCGCTACCTCACCAACCGTGCATTGACCTCTATCAGTAAACGGGCCCAGCGCAGCACCTGTGGCCAGGCGCTAGACGATTGCAGGTTGACGCATCACGCGTCCGGTTCAGGCAGATAGCGATACGCCACCCAGGTGCCAAGCGTGGCGACTAGAGCGGCACCATAGAAGACCGCTTCAGGTGACAGCGCCTGCCATAACCACCCTGCGGCCAGGCTGCCGACCGATCCGCCTATACCGTAGGCCGCCGCGTTGTAGACCGCCTGCCCACGGCCATGCAGCGCCGGCGGGAACAAGCGTGTGACATAGTGCATCGCCAACGCGTGGTAACCGCCGAAGGTAACAGCGTGAGCCAACTGCACGGCGATCAGCACTGCCCAGGATTCCACCGCTGCCGCGGTCAGAAACCAGCGCATTGCAGTGGCCCCCAGCGCCAGTAGCATTAGTCGCCGAGCGCCCCAGCGCGCAATCAGGCGCGCAATCACCAGGAACATGCCGATTTCGGCAATGACCCCCAGCGCCCATAGCATGCCCGCCAGGCTGCGGCTGTAGTGATGGCGCTCCAGAAACAGCGTGAAGAAGTTGTAGTACGGCGCGAAGCTAAGTTGCGAACACAGGCACACAAACAGCAAGACCAGCACCCTTTTTCGTGCGAGCACGCTCCATATGCTCAACCGAGGTGCGTCTGCTGAGTGCAGCGAGGGAGATTCCGGCACCAGCCAGCTGGAGGCCGCCATCCCCAACCAGAAGCTGCCGACCAGCCACGGCAACCAGATCATGCCGGTCAGATCCAACGCGAAGCCCAGCCCCAGCACCGAGGCGACAAAGCCCACAGACCCCCAGAGCCGAACCCGGTTGTAGTCGCGGCCGCTGGCCTGAAGATGGTTGATGGCCACCACTTCGAACTGCGGCAGCAAGGCATGCCAGAACAGGGTGTAGGCAATCATCAAGCCGCCGATCCACCACACGCCGTCGACGAACGGGATCGCCATGAACAGGATCAACGCCGCAAGGCTGGCCCAGCGTATCAATGCGATGCGCTTGCCACTGTGATCGGCGTACCAGCCCCACAGCACAGGCAAGACCGAGCGCGTGACACCCATCATCGCAAACGCAATGCCCATCTCAACTGCGGAGAAACCACGCGTCTTCAGATACGGCGCCCAATAGGGCATGAAGGCACCGACCGTGGCGTAGTAGAAGAAGTAGAAGCTCGACAAGCGCCGATGCAGGCGCTCGACGCCTGCCAATGGCGCGAGCATGGGACTATTCGTTCCCTGCGGGAATCCGCGGCGTCGTCGGCTGCACGTCGAGGTTCTGCCCGCGGTGACGCAGGTAGTGATCCATCAAGACCAAGGCCATCATGGCCTCGCCTATCGGCGTGGCTCGCAAACCGACGCAGGGATCATGACGACCGGTCGTCCGCATCTCTGTGGCAACCCCCGCCTCATCAATACTCTTTCCGGGCGTGGTGATACTCGACGTCGGCTTGATCGCGTAGCGCGCGTAGATGGTCTGTCCCGTGGAGATGCCGCCTGCAATGCCGCCGGAGTGATTGCCAAGAAAACCCTGCGGGCTCATCTCGTCGCGATGCTCGGTACCCCGCATCTCGGCCACGCGCATACCGTCCCCAATCTCGACACCCTTCACCGCATTGATCGACATCAATGCAAACGCCAGATCGGCATCAAGCCGATCGAATACCGGCTCGCCCAGGCCCGGCGGCACATTACGCGCCTCCACATAAAGCCGTGCACCGACCGAATCGCCTTCGCTACGCAGGCGATCAATAAGTTGCTCGAGTTCGGGCACACGCTGCGGATCCGCACAGAAGAACGGGTTCTGCTCAACCGCGCTCCAATCGCTGATCGCACAACTCAACGGACCTATCTGCTCCACACAGCCCCGAATCACGATACCGAGCCGCTGCTGCAGATACCTTCGCGCGATCGCCCCGGCGGCCACGCGCACGGCGGTTTCGCGTGCACTGGAGCGTCCACCGCCACGGTGATCGCGGACGCCATACTTCTGGACGTAAGCATAATCCGCGTGGTTCGGCCGAAATACCTGCTTGATCTTTTCGTAGTCGTAGCTGCGCTGGTCCGTATTGCGAATCAGCAGCGCGATGGGCGTACCCGTGGTGCGACCTTCAAAAGTGCCGGACAGTATCTCGACCTGATCGCCTTCCTTGCGCTGCGTAACGTACTTCGAAGTGCCCGGCTTGCGACGGTCCAGGTCAGGTTGAATATCGGCCTCGCTCAGCGCCAGCCCCGGCGGGCAGCCGTCGACGACGCAGCCGATCGCCGGGCCATGACTCTCACCAAAGCTGGTGACGGTGAACAGGGTGCCAAAGGTATTGCCGGACATGAGCGTCGATTAGGCAGAAAAGTGCGCGGCCAGATCCGCACGCGAAATGATAAAGACCCCGTCACCACCGCGCTCAAACTCCACCCAGGTCACGGGTAGCCGCGGCCAACGTGCCTCGAACTCGGCGACGCTGCCGCCGACTTCGCAGACCAGCCAGCCGTCCTTGCTAAGGTGGCGCGGTGCTTCCGCCAGTATGCGGGCAACAATATCCATGCCGTCGACACCTGCGGCCAGCGCCATCTTCGGTTCATGGCGGTACTCGGCTGCCAGTGCCTTCCATTCGGCAACCGGTACGTAAGGCGGATTGCTGACGATCAGGTCATACACGTCGTTGACAAGGCCGTCGAACACATCGGACTTGATCACGCGCGCCTGATTACCCAGCACATGAAGCGCGACATTCCGACGCGCAACTGCCAATGCCTTGGTGCTGAGATCGGCCAGATCGACCTCGGCCTCCGGAAAGGCTAGCGCACAGGCGATGCCGATACATCCGCTGCCCGTGCACAGATCCAGAACGCGCGCCGGCGGCTGTTGGACCCAAGGGCTGAAGCCCCGCTCGATCAGTTCGGCAATCGGAGATCGTGGAATCAGCACGTTCTCGTCAACCTCGAACTCCAGGCCCGCAAACGTCATCCTGCCCAGCAGGTAGGCCGCAGGCACCCGGCGCGTGATGCGCGCACGCAACAGCTTCAGCGCGGCAGCACGCTCGCGCGGCGTGATCGCCGCTTCCAGATAGACGGTCGGAAGATCGTGCGGCAGATGCAGCGCATGCAAAACCAGATGGAACGCCTCATCCAGAGCGCTATCGGTGCCGTGCCCAAACACCAGCCCGGCTTCGAGAAAGCGGCTGGCGCCCCAGCGCACCAGATCGCGCACCGTGACCAGCACATCGGTTTCTGAACGGGTGGTCATGACAGGTAGCAGGCAGGCATGTGGGATAATGAAGCGTCCATTATCCCAAAATTCCGGGCGACCACCCGCCCCGCAACCTCCGATCACCCTACCGTGCCCTCGAATCGTTCGGTAAATCACACCGTAATCGCCGCGCTTGCCGGAGCGACCGCCTTGATTGGCGGCATTCTTCTGGCGACGTGGCTCAATACCCCGGGCACGACTACGCTGCGCTCAGGCACGCTGCTGCAGCAACCGCGCGTCCTGCCCGCGCTCGACTTGATCGACCAGGACGGACAGCCGTTCACGCATGCGCAGCTACAGGGACACTGGACGCTGATATTCCCGGGATTCACCTACTGCCCCGATATCTGTCCGACGACACTGGGCTTGCTCAAGACCGTGCAGACCCAATTGGGAAGCCGCGCCGAGCATCTACAGGTGGTCCTGTTTTCGGTTGATCCGGAACGCGATACACCAGAGCGCCTGAAGGAATACGTCACCTACTTCAGCCCCGCATTTCGTGGTGTTACCACCTCCGAGCCGAACCTGAAAGCCGTTGCGCAGGCGCTCGGGGTTGCCTACGCCAAGGTGCCGGGCGGCGCGCCGGGTGAATACAGCATGGACCACTCCGCTGCCTTGATCTTGATCAATCCCCGCGGCGAGCTGGCGGGCTACTTTACCGGGCCGTTCCAGGCTGACCTGCTGCTGGCAGATCTGAAGCAGGTGCTGGAGCGCTCCCCATGAGGACATCGGCGCTGTATGCGGCGGGCGCGCTGATGCTGCTGGCCGGTTGCGGCAGCGGCAGCAATACCGTCACGGTTGAAGACGCCTGGATTCCGGCAGCCCCGCCAGGCGCCGGTGTCATGGCGGGCTATTTGCTGCTCAGGAACGGATCGTCACAGGCCCTGCGTTGCGACGGCGCCTCGGGCGCCGATTTTGGTGCCGCGGAAATACATCGTTCCGTGGTCGAGAACGGCCAGTCACGCATGCTGCGTGACCAGGTGCTTGAGTTGGCCGCGGGCGAGTCGGCGACGCTCGCGCCCGGCGGCTTGCATCTGATGCTGTTCAGGCCGGCTCGCGAGTTCAAGATCGGCGACAAGACAGAGCTCAAGCTTCACTGCGGCAGCGTTACCGTGACCGCCAGCGCTCGCATTCAGGAACCCCGTTGAAATGGCTGCCTCCACTCCAGAAGACTCAGAAATCGCCAGCAACCGCGACCGGCTGTTTGCCATGTTTCAGCGTTTGCTTCCCACGCGACTGCTCTCGACCGCGGTGTTTCATCTCACCCAGATCGAAACCCGTTGGTTCAAGAATCTGCTGATTGGCCTGTTTCTGCGCGGCTTCACCATCAACCTCAAGGAAGCCGAATTTGAGCGCTACCAGAACTATTCCAGCTTCAACCACTTCTTCACCCGCGCGCTGAAGCGGGGCGCGCGACCGCTCCCAACCGACCCTCGTGCCTTTGTGAGTCCCGTCGACGGCACCGTCAGTCAGTTCGGCGACATCAGGGACGGGCGTCTGGTGCAGGCCAAGGGGCACACCTACAGCCTGCTGGATTTGCTGGGTGGCGACGCAGAGCAAGCCGCGAAGTTTGCCGGTGGGCGCTTCTGCACGATCTATCTGGCGCCGTACAACTACCATCGCATTCACATGCCGATCAGCGGCAGCCTGAAGAACTGGTCGTATGTTCCGGGTCGGCTATTCAGCGTAAATGCCGCAACTGCACGCGCAATGCCCAATCTCTTCGCCCGTAATGAACGTCTGAACGCCATATTCGACACCGACGCTGGCCCGGTAGGGCTGTCGATGATTGGCGCGCTGTTTGTGGGATCGATGGAAACGGTCTGGGCCGGACGGGTCACACCACCCCATCTGCGCGACGCTCCGTACCACTATGCACCCATGGATTCGGTGACGCTCGGCCGTGGTGACGAGATGGGGCGATTCAACATGGGATCGACGGTGATCCTGCTGACTCCGCCCGGCGGCATCGACTGGAGCCCTGCGCTGCGGCCCGGGCAGGCAGTGTCGATGGGGCAAGCCATCGGCCTCTGGCATCCCGCGCGTTGATGTGGAGCGCTCGGCATCACCAACGAAACTTAAGTCACGGCAGAAAGCTCTAAGCTGTTATGCCTGATACTGCGTGCACCCATGCCTAGATCGTTGACCCTGCTGCTGGCTGCACTGACCGTCGTCGTCGCCGCGGCGTCGCGGGCCGAAATTCCTGCAGCGGTAGATCTGCCGCAAATCGGCGAACCGGCGGACAACACCATGTCGCCTGCCCAGGAGAAGCTCCTGGGTGGGCGCGTTGTCGCGCAACTGTACCGTGTGGGTTATCTGCTCGAAGATCCGGAGCTGATCGATTACATGACCACGATCGGATGGAAACTCGCGGCCGCCAGCCGCACGCGTCCACCCGATCTGAGCTTTTTCGTGGTTCAGGACGCGCGCATCAATGCCTTTGCGCTCCCGGGCGGCTACATCGCGTTCAACGCCGGTCTGTTGCTGGCAGCCAGCAGCGAAAGCGAGATTGCGGGCGTGATGGGCCATGAACTGGCGCATGTCACGCAACGCCATATCGCACGCACCGCCGAGGACAGCGAAGTTGCGAATGTAGCTACATGGCTCGCGGTCATCGCCGCGATCATCGCCGGCTCTGCAGACCCGGACATCGTGATCGGTGCGCTTTCCGTCGGACAGGCGCTCAGTTACCAGCGTCAGGTCAGTTACACCCGCGCCCATGAGCAGGAAGCCGACCGTGTCGGCATCCAGACGATGGCGCGGGCCGGCTACGATCCGCGCGGCATGTCGGCGTTCTTCCAGAAACTTGAGCAACAGGCACGCCTGTATGGAAGCGGCCTGCCGGAGATCCTGCGTACCCACCCGCTCACCACCAACCGCATTGCTGAGGCACGCTCACGCGCAGCGGAACTGCCACAGGTCGACCGCAAGGACGGCATTGAGTTTGAGCTGATGCAAGCGCGCGCGCGTGTGCTGTCGGTGGACCGCCCCAGCGAAGCCATCGATTTCTTCGCCAACGAAGTCGCAGCCGGGCGCGAATCGGCTGGCAACCGTTATGGCCTGGCGCTGGCGCTATCCCGCATCGGCCAAGGTGAGCGTGCGCTGAAAGTATTGCAGCCTCTTGCAGCGGCCGAGCCCCGCCAAGCCAATATCCAACTGCTGCTGGGCCAGCTGCAGCTGCTGAATCGCGACACGGAAGCCGCCCTGGCAACCTATGCTCGCACCCTGCGCATGCATCCGAGCTACGCCCCAGCCATACTCGGACAAGCGAGCGCACTGATGGCAAGCGGCAAGCCGGATGCGGCGCGCGAGGTATTGCTGACGCACGAACAGACCCAAGGCACCCAACTCGAAACCTACAACCTGCTGGCGCAGGCGGCGCGCGAAAGCGGGAACCTGGCCGAAGCGTCCTACCAGATGGCCAGCTTCCTGTTACTGCGCGGAGACGCCGGAAACGCGCTCGCTCAGCTCGACGCCGGCTTACGCCTTGAGAATCTGAGCACGCATGATCGCTCGCGCCTGCTGGCCAAGCGCAAAGAAGCCCGTGACAGCCTTCCGCAGAACTGGCGCCCGCCGGATGAGTACGGCCGCCGCGCCACAGATGCACCCT
>JBFJKG010000018.1:0-12905 GCA_041635075.1 Solimonas sp. | reverse complement strand
TGATGATCATGTCCTTCTGGGGCATGCGCCAACTGGTGGGCGACGGCGAACTCCCGCGCACGCGCGGGGTGAAGCTGTTCAACCAGATGATTGAACAGGTGCGGCGCCGCTGAGCAGGGCGCCGCACCTGAAATCGCGGGCCGGCAATTACTTGCGCAGCTTGCGACTGGCCAAGGTCTGCGGCCGGAAGTAGTTGTCCTCGAAATTCACGCTGAAGTCCGGATAGTCGTCTCCTGCAAAGCTGGCGGTAACGAAGTACCGGCCACTCTGCAGGTCGTGATGAACCTCTGGGCTGCCGGTGGTGACCTGGACAAAGGGAAATGTGGTCAGATGCGCTTCCTGGAAACGCCATAGCTGTTCACGGTCGTCGTAGCAATCGACCATCGCGATGCTCCAGCTGTCCTCATCGAGGTAGAACACGCGCTTGCGGAAGCTATGGCGCACGCCGGGCTTGAGTACCGCTTCCACCACCCATACGCGATGCAGCTCATAGCGCGCGAAATCAGGGTTGACGTGCCCCTTCTTGATCAGGCGCTCGTAGGTCGCGTTCGGCGCGATGATCGCGGTGGAGTTGTAGGCGATGTACATCTCCCGCTTGCCCAGCAGCTTCCAGGTGTAGCGATCGAGCGCACCGTTATACATATCGGTCTGATCATTGAACATCAGGCCGTCGGCAGATGCCTTGGGGTTGTCGTAGCCAACATTCGGCGCACGGCGCGTACGGCCTAGCCCCGGATTGAATATCCAGGCATTGCGGCCGCCATCCGTCTGGTCGGTGGTTTCATGCACTAGCAGCAGCTGACCGGCAATGCGCTTGGGTGACAGCACTTCCTGCAGGTAGTACAGGATCAGGCCGTTCTCGATCGGGCTCGGAGCCTGCGGGTCGCCATACTTCAACTTCACGTCTTCAACGATACGTGCGAGTTGAAAGCTGCCATCCTGTGCCGCAATCACCTCGTTGTTGAAGCGCCGCACGGCCGCGCCGCGGTACTTGAGCTTGTGGTTCCAGATCGCTTCGGCCCCGCTCTTCGGAATCGGAAACGGAACGCCCAGGCGTGCCCCGGTGACCTTGTCCGTCCCTTCCAGCGAAGCCTTGACCGCGTTCTCCAGCGTTGCCGCATCCACCGCCTTGGGCAGGAACGCTGCCCGGATACCTGGATAAACCGGCATGCGGTAGTCCGGGTAGCGCTCAAACAACGCCCGATGGCCGGCACTCAGGTTCTTGGCGTACTGCGCGAGATTGGCGCGGGTAATGACGAAACTGGGTTTGTCCGCAGCGCCCATCGGGCCGATGGCGCCGGTCATGGCCTGCGGCTGCTTCTCGCGCATGGCCTGCAAATCCTGATAGCTCAGGCGCAATTGCTCCGGGCGAAAGCGCTTGGCACCCTCCCAGGCCGGGATCGTGCCAGCCGCATTGCCGGCGGCCTCCGCGCCCACCGGGGTCAGTGACTTGCCGAGTTGCGCGGCCTCCTGCGGACTTACCCCTGCCTGCGCAGTACTGAAAGCCGACAGCAGCAGCGCTGCGACCGCAGCGATCCGATTTCTATTCATGCTCTCCTCCGGCGCGATGTGCTGCTTGCGCCTTTATTGACGTTGTGTAAACTTTACATACTGTAAATCCGGCGTCAAGCGCGGCGACCGCAACAAACCCAAAGACCAGCCGACAAGGCCGGCGCAATGAGGAAGGAGAGCGAGATGAGGAGAGCGATCTGTGCGGCGACCGCGATACTGCTGTCGGGTCCGGCACTGGCCATTGACCTCGACTGGGGCCCCGTCAGCGGCGTCCTGAATACGCGCGTGTCGTTCGGAGCAGCCATGCGCGTCGAGGCGCGCGACGAGCGCCTGATCGCCAAGCTCGCGATAGCGGGCCAGCATGATCTCTGCGTGCCGGACGACTGCCAGTCGCAGCGCGGCGACCCCGAGCCCAACCAACGTCTGGTCAATGCTCGCGGGGCGTTTTCAGGTGTCAACGAAGACAACGGCAACCTCAACTACGATCAGGGCGACCCCACCGCCGCCATCTTTCAGGTGCGGCCGCGCCTGGAGCTGGCCTGGAACGATTGGCAGTTTCAGGCGTCCGGGCTGTTCTTTCACGATCTGATCAACAGCGGCTTTCAGGACACTCACGCCGACACCCGCTTTCAGCCTCGGCGTACCCCGCGGCGTGGCGAAGTCGAGGCCTTGTATGCCTCGGGCTACCGCGTCGGCAACCTGTTTATGGCGCGCAGCTTCCAGATCGGCGGAGAAGAACTGCTGATCAAAGTCGGCAATCAGGTGCTGAACTGGGGCGAGGCAAACCTGGTGCAGTTCAACTCGCTGTCCGAGTTCAGCCCACTGGACGCGCCGGTGCTGGGCATGCCCGGCTCAGAGCCCAGCCAATTGCAACTGGCGGTGCCGCTGGCGGTGGCGAGCCTGACACTGACCGACAGCACCGCGATCGAGGCGGTCTATCAACTGCAATGGCGGGGCGCAAAGCTGCCGGCCAGCGGCAGCCTACTGTCCTTCAACGACATCGCCGGCGGCGGCAACTACGCGATGCTCGGCCTGGGCAACTACAACGAAGATCCGAATCGGGAGTTCGGCCCTGCTGGACTGGCCGCAACCATCTCGCAATCCACGCGCACCGCCTACGTGCCCGGTGTCGGCTTCGGCGCCCCACGCGACAGCGGCCAGTACGGCGCGCGGCTCAACTATCTTGCGGACTGGCTGAACAACGGCACCGAACTCACCCTGCACTACCTGCGCTACCACAGCCGCCTGCCGATACTGAGTGGTTATGCCGCACAGCGCAGCTGCACCCGTGACGCCGTTGCGCCGGGCTTTGCCGGTGCCTTCATCGCCTGTGAAGGATTTAACGCCGCGTTCAACCCCATCGGCCGTGAGCCACTGCCGGTCGATACTGTCGTGCCGTTTCTGGACTATCCGGAAGACATCGACATGTACGGCATCAGCTTCAACACCAACGTCGGTGACTGGGCGCTCTCGGGCGAGATCGCGTATCGCCCCAACCAGCCTTTGCAGGTCCTGCAGTCCGATGTCCTATTTGCATTGCTGGGGCCGGCATTCCCTGCGCAGGACGTGCCGATTGGCGCCGGTGCACTGACCGATCCGGCGCTGCTTGCCAATCTGCCCCCCCAGCTTCAGCAACCGTTGCAGGATCTGTCTGCGCAGTTGCCTGCTGGCGTGCAGTTCACGCTGCCCGGCGAGAACAGCGCGGTGCCGGATTTCCTCACCCGGTATCGCGGTCAGACGGTGAGCGCCGGCGAGTATGTGCCCGGCTACGAGCGTCAGCAGGTGTCCCAGATGACGATGACCGGATTGCGCACCTTCTCGGACAACCCGTTTGGCGCGGCGCAGATCCTGTTCGTGTTCGAAGTCGCGGCGATGAAGGTGCTGGACATGCCTTCGCGCTCGGAGCTGTATTTTGAAGGGGCCGGCGACCGCACTCACCCCTCGCCGGGCGCCGACGGCACCGGCAGCGTGGACGGGCTGCCGGATTCGCGCCGCATCAACCCCACACAGATGCGCTCAGGCTTTGGTGACGATCTGTCCTATGGATACCGCAGCCTGGTGCGTATGACCTACAACGACTTGCCCGGCGGCGTCACGCTCTATCCGACCTTTCTATGGCTGCACGACCTGCATGGCATCTCGCCCGCACCGATCTTCAACTTTGTCGAGGGCCGCAAGGTCATGCTGGCCAATCTGACCGCGGAGTTCGAGACCGACTGGAGCATGGGTGTGACCTACCAGGTGTTCTCCGGTGGCGGCACCCACCACCGCCTCAGTGATCGCGACAACGTGTCCGCCTACGTGGCCTATATCTTCTAGTCGTCGATCTTCTAGTCGTCGATCTTCTAGTCGTCGCGCAGTTGCCGTGCCGTTTAGTGCCCGCGCAATAGACTCAGACAGCCGGTGGATTCCAGCACCGGAACCAGCCTGGCCTGAGCCGCGGCGTCCAGCGCCGACCAACGCTGACACAGGTCGGCGTAGCATTTGCCCTGATAGGCGAACGGCATTTGACGGTAATGCTGGCCGCGTATCGTCAGCTCCACTTGAGCGCTGCCGGCGGCCAGCGCCTGAGCATTGGCCTGCAAGAACGGCAGGTACTCGGCACCCACCATCTCCAGCAGCGCGGCGCGAACCGACTCCGCCGCGTCCGGCTGCCACTGACCGCTGAGACCACTGGCGTCATCAAGGGCGGTAACCCACCCCTCGACCGCTGGCGCCTGCGCCCGGCACACGCGCTGCGGCCAGGGGTCGGTCACCAGCTGCGCCAACTGGCCATATAGCGCGAAATCCGCCAACGATGGCCGACTACCGAACAGGTGGCGGCTACCGCTGACGTAGGGCCCCAGTATCCGCAGCAGCCGCTGATAACTGCCCTCGATCAGCGCTGCATTCTCCGGCGTGCAGCCGACAACCGCCCGACGATCACGCTGGCGGTCATGGAACATCCTGGCGGCCTGCGCATGCGCCTTGCCATCCAGCGCCGGCAACATGTCGTAGACGATCCAGTGCGAGGCCCAATTTGCGGTTTCGTCCTCGTGCCAGCGGTAATGAAACATCAGCTTGGTCAGCCATTCATCAGCAAAATCTTCCAGCAGATGGCAGATGAATGCGTCTGCGGCATCCGGCGGAATAATGGATCGCTGGTTTGGATGGCGCTGTTCCAACAGATACGCCAACGGCGTGGAATCGACTCGATACTCGCCGCTGTCCGGCAAGCGCAGGATCGGGATCAGACGCGGCTTGACCTGTGACAACTCCGCGACGGTATCGGCGGTGCCGACCGTCCATACATGCGGCAGGCGCCGGTAGCGCAGGATTGCGCGCAGCTTGCGAGAGTATGGCGACGGATTGCCGCCGAACAGGTGGTAGCTGTCGCTGCTCATGGTGCTGGATCCCAAGGGGTGCCGGTAAAGTAGAAGCGCATGCGCTGCGCCAGGCTCAACGCGCGCGCCGGGCCGGCAACCGCGTTGTCGATGACGGCCAACTCCGGAGCCGGACTTGGCGCGCGCAAGGCCTCGCAGATTCCGAACCCCTGCAACCGGGCATCAACCTTGAGACGGGCATCTGCAGGCAACGTGGCATACGCATGCATCAGCGTATTGAGGCAACGCGCACGGTAGCGGATGGCCGGAAGCTGGGGGTAGCGAATCCCTGCATAGTGGCCCGAGTATCGGGCGGTGCCTGCTGCCAGCGCTGCGGCATTGTCATGCAGGTACGGCAGATAGGCGCTGCCCATATCCGCAAACAGCTCATTCCAGCCTGCATCGGAAAAATCGTCCAGCGGGGTATCACTCCAGGCTTCCGTGGCGCAGTTCCACAGACGCGCCACCCATGCCCAGACTCGCGGCGCCTGCGCCGCCATGACCGCCGCAGGCCGGGGATCCTGCGCGTAGTGGCGAAACATCGGGCCGAACCACGCGATGTCCACGAGACTGGGTCGATCACCCAGAAGATAGCGACGCCCCTGCAGCAGCTGCTCCAGCCAGTTCAGCGCGCGCGGATATTGTTGCGCGATCGCGTCGAAATTATCGGCGGTAACGCCGTCCCCCCGCAGATAGATGCGCTGCTGGCGACGTCGAAAGTACAACGCCATCGCCCAGGCCGGATGCGGTGTGCCTCGGGACAGCTCGGCACCGAGTCGCGAGCCGATGTAGCGCGCATTGTCGGCCCAGGCCCAGCGCCAGAACATCGCCGGTCGCCATTGCCATTCATCGCAATAGTCTTCGATCAGGCTGGACAGGAAGGCGCGGTACGGATCCGCCGGCAGCAGCGGCCGCTGTGGATGCTCGGCGTCCAGCCAGCGCAACAGCGGCGTCGTATCGCTCAGCCATAGCCCATCCTCGCGCCGCAGCGCCGGTACCTTCATCCAGCCGGTGTTGGGCAGTACTTCATCCAGCAGTATCGACGGCGTGATCGGCACGCGCGCGTAGGCGATGCGCTTGGCGCGCAACGCTGCCTCCAGCTTGCCGCTGAAGTACGAGACGTCAGACAGATACACCCGGTACGGTGTCATGACGAGGGGGCCTAGCGTTCCACCGCCACATGCAGGCCGACTCGACGCAGGCGCGGCACGATCTGAAGATTCATCGCCCCGGCGGCGCCCTGCTCCATCAGCCAGGCATCAACCACCGCGCGGTCGCCAGCATTCAGGCCGCGGTAGCTGTCGAGCACGCGTTGCACCATCCACAGGCTATAGGGCATCGCTGCACGGCGGAAGCGGCCGGCGCCCATCGGAAACTCGATCATGCCCAATGCTCGCGGCAGC
This sequence comes from Solimonas sp., assembly GCA_041635075.1. Taxonomy (GTDB): domain Bacteria; phylum Pseudomonadota; class Gammaproteobacteria; order Nevskiales; family Nevskiaceae; genus Solimonas. Next base: position 6,628 of record JBFJKG010000018.1, on the reverse strand, counting down.
CGCGATCGCTCGGCGGGCAGCGTCGCCAGGGCCTTGCTGACCTCGTCGCGGATGGCAGCCACCATCGGCACGAACTCCTTGAAGATCGCGTCGAACACCGGCCCCAGCGTGGCGGGTACTGCATCGTTCGCCAGCAACGCACCGGCTGCGGGCGTGGCAGCGTTCATGCGCGCCACCCACGCCGATAGTTGTGGCCTGCGATCCAGCAGTTCCCGCTTCGGCCAGGGATCACGTCCCAGGTGACCATACATCGGCCCCAGCAGCGCGAAATCAGCGATCGTGGGCCTGCCCCCGAAAAGATAGGCGTGCGCCGAGAAATGCTGTTCCAGCGCATCGAGCATATCCACGGTCCAGGCTTCCATCGTCGCGTACTGCTCAGGGACCACCCCTACAGAGGGCAGATAACCACGCAGCTTGTCAGCGACATACGCAGCCATGCGTTTTTGCGCGAACCCAGGTAAGCCGGGCAGCAACGCGGCACCGGCATCGGCCTCGAACAGCTGGTAGTTCTCGGGGTAGCTCCAGCGATAGTGCATCGCTGTAGGAATCCACCACTCATCGGCCCAGGCTTCGATCCACTGCGCGGCGATGCGCTGTCGCGGCGTATCCGGCGTTACCGGACGGTCCGGGAAACGCTGCTCCAGCACGTCAACGATATGGGTCGTATCCTGCAGCCATTCACCGTCCGGGGTCACCACTACCGGCATGACCGTGGCCCCGGTCGTGCGCGGTATCTTCCACATCAGGTGGTAGGCATCGACCTCTCGATCAGTAAACGGAATGCCTTTGTATTGGAGATAGGCGCGGGTCTTGCCGCTGAAGTATGAGAGATGCCAGCCGTGCAGAACATAGGGCTTCGTCAAAGTACCGCTCCGCTAGTGGTGTCGAACAGAGAGAGGGGCTGCGTCTACGCTGCGGCGATCTAGCGCTGCACCAGCGTGCGCGCGGCCGCCGCAAAGCGCTCTGCGTTCTTGGGATCGTCGGCAGGCTCAGGCAAGGTGATCGGAACCGTGATGCCTTTCTGGCAAGCCGGTCGGGCGCGCATCGCGTCCAGCCAGCGACGCAGATGGGGCAGTTCGTCAATGCTCACCCCGGACCATTTGTAGGTTCGGACCCAACACCAGTTTGCGATATCGGCAATTGAATACTCCGCGCCAGCCAGCCACTCGGCCTGAGCCAGGCGCTGATCCAGCACCTCGAACAGGCGCCGGCATTCGTTCTGATAGCGCGCAATGGCAACCGGGATCTTTTCCGGCAGATAGCGATGGAAAACGTTGGCCTGCCCCATCATCGGACCGATGCCGCCAACCTGGAACATCAACCACTGTATCGCCAGCAATCGTGCGTTTCGTTCCTGAGGCAGCAGGCGGCCGGCCTTCTCGGCCAGATACAGCAGGATGGCGCCGGATTCGAACACCACGAGCTTGCCCTCCGCCGTCGTTACATCATGATCGACAATCACCGGGATCTTGCCGTTGGGATTCAGCTTCAGAAAGTCCGGCTGCTTCTGGTCGTTGGCTAGCAAATTGACCAACCGCGCCGTGTACGGCAACGCCAGCTCTTCCAGCGCTACAGAGATCTTCCAGCCGTTGGGCGTGGGTGCCGTGAACAACTCGATTCCGCTGGTACTCATAATCCCCCCGGGTTGCTGCCTTGTCCGTCAGCCGGCGGCTGCGCATAATATTTACACTATGTAAACTGATCTCCCGGAATCGGTCAAGAATTCCTTTTGGGACCCCGCACCATGAATCGCACCCAGACGCCGCTCAAATACCTGCCGACCGCAGGCTTCAGCCCCAGCCTCAAGTCCGCAATAGCGGAACGCATAGCGGGCTCACGGGATCCGATCGCGCGGTTGCGGGCAGGTCATGAACTGGTGCTGTACTACGAAGTCGGGGACGCGCACTCGCAGCTCTGCGCCGCGCTGGCGCGACGCATGCTGCCGCGACTGAAGGTGCCGCTGACGATACGCCTGGTCCCCGCGCCGGACAGCAACACCTACCCCGAGCAGGAGCGCCAGCGCGCGTTTGCCCGCGCGGATGCGGCGCGTCTCGCCCCCTGCCACAACCTGGTGGCGCCGGTGACGGTACCACCGGGCCAACGTGCCGAAGTTGAAGCACATCTTGCAGCAGCGGGCAGCGATGCGGCCTCGTTCCTGGCGCGCGAACAGGCCTGCATGCTGGCGCTTTCAGCCGGCCTCCCCCTGCCATCACCCGAACTGACAGTACCCGCCACGCAGAGGGTTCTCAGCGAGAACGCACACCATCGCCGCAAGCTCGGCCACTACCTTCCGGCCATGTGGCAGTACCGTGGCGAATGGTTCTGGGCCATGGACCGGCTGCAGTTTCTGCAGGCTCGCCTTCTCGCCGATGGCGGCCTCCTGGACGCTGCGCCGTTATCGAGCATCGACACCACGCAGCTGGCAGCCCCGGCGTCCGGCGGCGATGTGCCACTGGAATTCTGGTTTAGCTTCCGCAGCCCGTACTCGTACCTGGCTGCCGTAGAACTGTTGCGCGGGCGAGATCTGGGTCGTTACGCACAGTTGCAGGTCAGGCCGGTGCTGCCCATGGTGATGCGCGGCCTGCCGGTTCCCCGCATCAAGCGGCTTTACATCGTGCGCGACGTCAAGCGCAGCGCTGATGCCATGGGTATTCCATTTGGGCGCATCCATGACCCCGTCGGCGATGGCGTGTTCCGGCTGTTGACCGTGTTCCCGTACTCCGAGACAGCCGATATCCAGCTGCGCTACTGCGCCATTGCAGGGCAAACCGTCTGGGCGGAAGGTCTCGACGTGCGGCGTGACGACGTGCTGCGCAGCGTTGTCGAACGCAGCGGCATGGATTGGAGCACCGCCCAGTCCAAACTGGCGCCGGGGTTCGATACCCGCCAGGCAGAGGCGCATCGCGCGGCTCTGTTCGACGCCGGGCTCTGGGGCGTGCCGAGCTTTCGGCTCGGATCATTTACCACTTGGGGCCAAGATCGACTGTGGATGATCGATGCGCTTGTTGAACGTTGAATATCCAGGCGCTTCCCTTCAGCGACTAACTCCTGCATCCGAAACTCTGGATCAGTAGAACCTGATGCCCCGACCCAAGATCTGTTGGTGGACTAGATCGAAATCGTCATCGGAGTTAACTTACCCGCCGGAGTAGGCAGTTGCGGGGCGTTGCAGCGCACCGCAACAAGATGGGGGGAGACTGCAAATGGTCGTGATCCGAAGCGCTGCACTCGGTGCATTGTTTCTGTTACATCTGGTGCCAGCCCGCGCTGAAGGCTTGGATCTTGATGCCGCGCTGGGTGGATCCACGCACCCACAGACATCGTTGCGGCCTGTCAACTCTCTTGACCGCATGCTGTCCGGCGTCAATGAATTCATAGACTACAACCGCCGCGAACGGGCGCGCGCTGAGGAACTGGCGCGGCTGGAGCAGGAACGCCAACGTTTGGAGGCAGAGATTCGCGCCGAACAGCAAAGAGTAGCCACCAAGCTGCGCAAGGAAGCACTGGCGCGCAAGCGCGCCCAGCAACAGGCCGACAACGGATTCGGCAAGGCCTTGTTCGGCGCCGCGCTGGGCTTCACCGTCGGCAAGGTCGCAGGGCTCGATAGCGTCGGCAGCATCGACATGGCCACCGAGTACATGCAGGCCGTGGTCAACGACAATCCGGCAGCCATGCAGGCAGCGGCCGGCCGCATCACCAACGACTACATCTCCCGCCGCAACACCGAACTGCAGGCGGCGCAGCAGCGCGAGCAGATGATCAAGTCCGGCAAGTTTGATATTGCTGCGCTCACTGCCAAAGCCCCTGCACCCGCCTTTGGCGGCGCATCCGCGCCGCAAACAGGCGGTGGCACCGGCGCTGTGGCCAAACCGCCGCAGATGCCTTCGGTATGCAGCGGCTACACCCGCAGCAACTACTCCGGAGGCAATATCGTCGGCGACCCGCAGATCGATACGCATTGCCAGGCCGCCATGCATTACTACGATCTGTACGCGGCCAATGTCGGCGATCCCAACGCCAAGCCGGATCAGTTGGAAAAGGCCTACCAGGCGCACCTGACTTCCGCGCGCGTGCTGGAGCGCTTCAGTGCCGACACCCAGGCGCAGACGCGCCCGCAACTTGGGCCCTGACCGGCATATGCGATCGACAATATCGTCGATGGCTGCGCTGCTGCTCGCGCTGGCCTCGACAGTTTTTGCGCAGGTCGATATTCCCGTCGAGCTGGAGAAGCAGGCCCTGGTCGACACCATCAAGGCCGAGAACTGGCAGGACATGCTGCACCGCACTTCTGGGATGCGTGCGCGCGGCCTGGATCTCGGCACCGAGATCCTGTTCTTCGAGGGGCGCGGCCTTTTCGAGCTGGGCAATCCGGCAGCAGCCGAAGCCAAGCTGCACGAGTACATCCAGAGATCTGGCGGCAATGGCGCCAACTACAGCGCGGCCTTGGCCTATTTACGCGATGCCGGCGTCGAGCGCGAGCGCAGGGAAGCGGAGCGCCTGGCCGCATTGGCGCTTGAAGCAGACATCCAGCGTTGGATAGAAGCCGGGGTCATCGGCACCGTTACCGAGATCAATACCGAGTGGGCATATGCGCGCATCCGCATCACCGACCCCGCACGTCTGAAGGAACCCGTGCACCTGGTACGTGATCGCGAGGCCGTTGCCTTTGGAACCTTACGCAAGGTATCAGATGACGAATACACCGCTGCGTTTCCCAGGAAGGGCGCGCCACCCACGGTTGGCGCAGCCGTCTATCACTGCTGCAAGCCGCAATGAATTCATCGATCACGCCGTTCGTCCTGGGTGCCTGTGTCATGGCGGTGCTCGCCTGCACGCTCAGCCCCAGCATCAAGGTCGATAGCGCGTTGCTGCAGCAGTTGCCGGAAGGTGCGGGCTGGCACTATCTGCGCCAACTCACGCCCAGCGCTCGATTCACCGCCTGCAGCTTTGAGGCAGACGGCAAAACCATCACGTCCAGTTTCGTTGAAAACATTGACAATGCTTTCGTCAAGGGCAAGCCCGGGCAAGTGCAGTGGCAAGCTTCCAAAACCAGCGGACGACTGGACGCCCTGAATGAGCTGGGCGAACTCGCAATACGCTTTGTCAGAGACGATGTCGACTCGAACTGGTTCTCGGACAAGGGCTGCTACGTGACCTGGATCGACGACTGGGAGAGCCCTGCGGGACGCGAACGGCTGGTGAAAGTATTCAGCGCTGCCCGTAATGCTGGCATCCGCCTGTCGTGCCTTAACATCGAGTGCTGAGGAATACTGATGAAGCTGAGCGCGTTGCTGTCGAAATCCAGCCCTGCAGCGCTAGCGTTGGGGATCGGGCTGATCAGCTGTGTAGCCCCTCCCAAGGCCACGCTGGACCTGCAACTGCTGAACGAGCTTCCGCCTGGAGCGGGCTGGGAGTATCTGCGCGGACGTGAGCGCGCGCCCTTTCCGCTGCAGTGCCGCCTGCATGAGGACGGGGTGTCGGTATCGATTGATTACATCAAGCGTTATGACACCTACACCTTTGTCGACGACCATCCCAGTGATCGGACGCTCTTCACGGGGCCCAAGGGGCGCTTCGTACTTAAGTACTACGGCTTCGTCGGCAGCGACGGCGTGGCACTGGTCGCCAAGGATTCGCAGCCACCCGGCCTGCTCTGCTACCTGGCGTTCTTTCCGAAGGGCACGGATACAGCCACGATATCCGGCGAAGTCACGCGACTCGTCACCGCCGCCCGCAACAGTGGCATCGCGGTCAACTGCACCAACATAGATAACTGCGGTCAGTAGCCCTGCACTGCCACGCCACGCGTGCATAGGCCGCCGATAGCCGCGGAGCGGATGCCGTTTTAGCGCGCCGCGCGCCGCCGCTTCTTCTGCGCATACATCAGGGTGTCGGCGTCATGGATCAGATCCTCGACTGATCCATGTTTTCCGGGCTCAAAGTGCGCCACTCCGACGTTGTACGCCAGCGCATACCCCCGACGCGCAGTCTGATTGTGGTTCGAAACAGCGCGCTGGAGGCGTTGTAGTGCCTCCTCGGCACGCTGATCGGCATTGGACAGCATCACCACAAACTCATCCCCGCCCAGGCGGCCAATGACGTCGGAATCGCGGAACACCTCGCGCAAGCACTCGGCAAAGGCGACCAGCGCGCGATCACCTTCGGCATGACCATACTGGTCATTGATCTGCTTGAAGCCGGTCAGATCAAAGAACAACAGCGCCGCCGTGGTCGACTGCCGTCGGCAAACATTCAAACTGTGCTGACCCAGTGCGACAAAGCCGCGACGGTTGGACAACAAGGTCAATTCGTCCATTGTGGCCATCTGCACAGCGGCCATCTCCTGCTGCACCATCTTCGCCAGATCTTCCAGTAGTTCACGATCCTCGTCGCTCAGCACTCGGGGTTCGCGGTCCAGCAGACACAAGGTACCGAGCTTGCTGCCGTTGGGAACAGACAGCGGCACACCCGCGTAGAACCGTATGTGGGGCGCCCCGGTCACCAAAGGGTTGTCGGCGAAACGCTGGTCCAACTCGGCATCCGCCACCATGAACATGTCGTCCCCGAGAATGGCGTGGCCGCAGAACGAGACCTCGCGCGGTGTTTCCTTGACCTCCAGACCCTGGGC
>JBFJKG010000017.1:0-13038 GCA_041635075.1 Solimonas sp. | reverse complement strand
GTACAACCCACTGCTCAGACGCACCAGATTGACGAGGTCGAAGCGTTGAAATGCCTCCAGCGCGCCGCGCAACACCGTGCCGATGATCACGAAGGGGATGGTCAGAGCCAGAATCCGCAGCACGCCAATCGCTTCGCCTTCGAGTTCGGCAGGCACGTGCATGACGCCGGAAACCAGTGTCGGCGCCGCCAGAAAGACCGCAGTGCAGGTGAAGAACGACAGGCCCAGTACCGACGCCAAGGCAGTGGCCATCAATCCGGGGATGGTGGACTGCTGATTCTGGGCAACACGGTTGCTGACCAGCTTGGTCAGCGCGCGGCCGAAGCCAAGGTCAAAGATGTTGAAGTAGCCGATGAACACCCAGGACAGGGAAAGCAGGCCGAAGCGGCCCTCGCCAAGACGACTCACCAGCACCGGTATCGAAAACACGGCCACCGCCAGCGGCAGCAGCACACCCAGCAGATTCCAGCCGACATTGCGCGCCAGCAGCCGCCGCCGACTCAGCGTATGGGCATCAAGCTTGTCTATCGATTCAGCCACGCGCTGGGGCAGCCACCTGCCGGTCTGCCGACTTGACCCTTACTTGCGCCAGTACACACCGCTCCAGTCCACCTTGTGGATCGGCGCCTCAATGCCGTGCTCTCGCCGATAGTCGTCAACCGCCTTGCGGCAGCCTTCCAAGGCATAGTCGTCGATCAGACAGTAACCACCCGCGGAAAGCTTCGGATACAGCGCATTCAGCGCATCGATGGTCGACTCATACATGTCGCCGTCAAGTCGCATCAGCGCAATCTTCTCGATCGGCGCTGTCGGCAGCGTGTCCTTGAACCAGCCCTTTAGAAAGACCACGCGGTCATCAAGCAGGCCGTAGCGTTCAAAGTTGGCTCGCACCTGCGCTTCGGAAACCGCCAGATGCTCCATCGTGTGATGGCGATCGCCCGCGTCCTCGGGATATTTCTCTGCATCCGGTGGCGGCAGGCCCTGAAACGAGTCGGCCACAAACACGCGGCGCGTGGTGTCGCCATAGGCCTGCAGACACCCCTTCATGAAGATGGTCGCACCCCCGCGCCAAACGCCGGTCTCAATCAGGTCACCTTCGACGTTGTCAGCCAGCACCTGCTCCACGCAATCCTGCAGATTGCCAAGCCGCTTCAGGCCGATCATCGAATCGGCATAGCGCGGCCAGACTTGGCCGTCAGCAAGCTTGGCGCGATCCATGATGCGGTAGGCCTGCAACCCCGCCAGCCGCAGCCCCCGCGCCAGCGCGCTTACCGCGATCCGGTACGGCGTACGGCGCAGGTGATTGTTGACTTCAACGGGATAGCCGATGTCTTCCCAGAGGCTGAATGACAACGCCTTCTTCAGAAGATCAAGGTAAAGCTTGCGTGGATCGCTGAGCATGCGCGGTAATCACGGTTGAGAGGGAAAGGGGTGAATGCACCGCATTCTGCGGTTGACACCGGTGGAAATCCAGCGTCGCCTTGCTAGTATCGACCCGGTCAATCGAACGACCGGGCGATTTACAGAACGGCGGAACATCGCCGGGCTGCACGCTCAAGGTTGCCATCAAGGGAAACTCCGTGCTTTTCAGTTCTTGGGAATTCGTCGCCGTCTTCCTGCCGCTGATGCTGCTCGCCTATCGCTGGCTGCCTTCGGCGTGGGCGCTGCAAGGGCTGGTGCTGGGATCGCTGCTGTACTACGGCTGGTGGAACCCGATCTACCTGCTGCTGATCCTTGGCTCAACCGGATTCAACTACCTGTTGGGCGGGCGCATCGCACTGGCCGCCGGTCGCCACCGCACGCTGCTGACGGCGCTGGGCGTCGTCGCCAATCTGGCGACCCTGGCCTATTTCAAATATCTCGACTTCCTGATCATTTCGATCAACCAAGTCAGCACCTTGAGCCTGCCACTGCAACACGTGGCCCTGCCGCTGGCGATTTCATTCTTCACCTTCCAGCAGATCGCCTACCTGGTGGACGTCAGCCGCGGCGAACTGCGTGTCCGCTCGCTGTGGGAATACTGCCTGTTCGTCTCGTTCTTTCCGCAGCTGATTGCGGGGCCCATCGTCCACTATCGCGAGATGATCCCGCAGTTCCAGGCGCTGGGGCAGCGCGGGGTCAGCGTGGACAACCTGTCCATAGGCATCGCGGTCTTTGTCGCAGGGCTGTTCAAGAAAACCGTCATCGCCGACGGCCTCGGCACCTATGCGGACGCCGTATTCCAGTTTGCCGACGCCGGCGGGCGGCCCAGCTTCACTGAGGCCTGGGCGGGCGCGCTGGCCTATACCTTCCAGTTGTACTTCGACTTCTCCGGCTATGCGGATATGGCCATCGGCTCGGCGCGGATGTTCGGCATCGTGCTTCCAGCGAACTTCAACTCCCCGTACAAGGCCACCAGCATCATCGATTTCTGGCGTCGCTGGCACATGACACTGTCGCGCTTCCTGCGTGACTACCTGTACATCGCCTTGGGCGGCAACCGCCATGGCCGCGCGCGACGCTACGTCAACCTGTTTCTGACCATGCTGCTGGGCGGCCTGTGGCACGGCGCCGGCTGGAACTTCGTGCTTTGGGGCGGCTTGCACGGCGCCATGCTGACCGTGAATCACCTCTGGGCCGCACGTTTCGGCCACCGCCCGCTACGGACACTGGGCTGGGCCCTCACCTTCGGCGGCGTTGTCATCGGCTGGGTGCTGTTTCGCGCTGAAACCTTTGCCGGCGCGACACGGATGCTGTCGGTGATGGCGCTGGCCGACGGTGTCGCGCTACCGGCCCGCTGGTTGGGACTGCTCGGCGACTGGAGTGCGCCGTTGCGCGCCCTCGGGCTGCTGGCCGCTGAAGGGCCGTCTTCGCACGGCCTGATCACGAGCTGGTACGAGTTGATCGTGCTGGTGTGCGCTGCCGCCGCACTGGCACTGTTGGCACCGAATACTCAGGAAATATTCGCCCGGTGGCGCGTGGTGCTTGAGCCTGTCCGCGCGTCGGCTATCGCGTTCCGCTTCACGCCCGCCTGGGCGTTCGTTGCAGGTGTAGCCAGCTTTTTCGCCCTGCTGTACATGACAACCCGTGGCCATGTCGAGTTCATCTACCGCTTCTTCTGACGCGCGACGCTGGCTGGTCACGCTATGCATCACTGTGCTGGCTCTTGCCGCTGCCGCGGAGGGCTGGCTGCGGCTAGTAACGGCCAAGCGCGACCTCACTGCATCAACCCTGATCGCTACACGCAGCGGCCAGCTGCGCGCGGTGCTATTGGGCGATTCGCACACGTTCGCGCTGGGCTCCAGACTGTCGGGGGTACAGAACCTCTCGATACCAGGTGCCAACCTGGCTGTCATGGCGGCGCTGGGGGACCAGCTCTTGGCGCACTCACAGCCGCAGTTGGCGATTCTGGCAGTGGGCCCTGAGATGTTTGCCCCGGCAAGCCTTAACCGCGGCGACGGCGGACTGACCGAGGGCTGGACACCGCTACCCCTGCTTCTGGCACAGGCGCCGCTGGCTCGGCGCCTGATTCCGAGTCTGCTGAGCCGCGGCAGCGGACCGGAGGACGAGATGGCAGCGCTGGGAGTTGGTCAACGTTGGGATCAGGTACCGGAGACACGCCGGACCGTCTGGACGCGCGCGCGGGTACAGCAGCAACGCCCGGCAGCCAATCTGGCCTCACACCCACAGCTGACCCTGCTGCGCGAGTTGATCGGGCGGCTGCAGGCCAGCGGCGCTGCCGTCTGCCTGGTCAGGACCCCGGTGACCGAGCTGTATCTGGCCGAGATCGAGCGGTACCCGGAGCTTCACTTGTATGAAGCCACCCTCGCCAAGCTGGTCGCCGAAACCGGCGCGCGCTGGGTAGACTCCCGCACCATGAATCCGCCACTCCAGTTACACGAATTCCTGAATCAGGATCACGTCAACGCGGCCGGTGCTGCGCGTTACGCGCCGTGGCTGCAACAGCAATGCGGGCACATCCAGTGAGTGACGAAGCACAGTCGCAGAAGCCAAGCTCAGGGCTCGCGTTGCTGCTGATGCTGTGGTGGCTGTTCAGCATTGTCGATTCCGCGTTGGCGCAGGCACAGATTCAATTGCTCGGCGACCGCGTGCCCATTGGCGGCTGGGCGCTGGACGCGCTGCTGCTGCTGGCCTTGCTGATTCTGGTCCTGCGTAACGGGCTGCCCACCGTCCCGCGTTCAATCGCATGGACCTGGGGCCTGTTCAGCGCTTATCTGGCACTGGAACTGGTGTTTCTGGCAGCACGCAGGCAAACCCCCGCGTTGGCCATGATCACGGACTTCTACCGCTATTACTTCTACTTGCTGCTGCTGCCCGCCGCTTACCTTTGCGCTCACCGCATCGACGAGCGTCGTTTGAGCAGATGGCTGCTGTGCTGCTTCGTGCCGTTGGCGTGGCTGGGACTGCAACAGCATTTCGGCGGTGACGCCATGCTGCCGACACAGTCAGGCGACGGTCGCTTCCAGATCTTCGCCTGGGGCTTTCAGGGCGATATCCGCGCCTTCTCGCTGTTCAACTCCGGCTGGAGCTTTGGTCATTTCGGCGCCCTGATGGCGGCACTGGTCCTGTGCGCCTGGCGGCTGCGCCCGGCCAGGATTCCAGCGGCATTGTGGTTTGGATTGTTCACGCTAGCCCTGGTGGCGGTCTATGCCTCGCACACGCGCACGGCGTTCCTGGTCGCTGCCGCTACCGTATTCGCAGTGCCGTTTGCGCTGCGCATGCGCGCCACCGGTCAGCGCGGTGCCATGGTGCTGCTGCCTTTACTGTTCGCCTTCGCTGGCTGGCTGGTCGCCGTAGGTGCCGGTTGGCTGGTGAAATCCCTCGATCTTGGCAACGAGACCTTGTTCAGCCAGGGGTCGCTGAACGCCCGTTTCGACGCGTGGGACTACTACGGCGGACGCTGGCTTTCCGGGACCTGGGCTGAGGTAATGTTCGGTACGGGTCTCGGCCAGCATGACAGCGGCGCGCTCTACAGCGAGAGCACGGTGCTGATCGACAATATGTTCATTGCCATCGGCCTGCAGGCGGGGCTGGTGGGCGTGCTGCTGTGGACGGCATGCATGTGGGCCATCTGGCTGAGCATGCTCACGCTGGCGGAAGCCCGGGACAGCCCGCTGCACTGGGCGCTGGCTGCAGTCTGGGCGACATGGCCGTTGTCGCTGATGTTCTGCGCTTCTTCAAACTTCTATGGCCTGCTGGCGGTAATTGCGGTGATGGCCGGCCACTGGGGGCACGCCGATGAGACGTTATTCAGCGACGACCCCGGCGGCAATGAGATGCCCGAACACACTCTCGGCGATCGCTTTGTGGCCCGCCACACCCGGGTGGGTGTCGTTCGGCAGGAATAGATCCGGCGTTCCAGCCTCGATCGCGCGGTCGAAAGCGAGATCCAGTCGCGGCAGATTGAGTGCCGGATCTCGCGCAAGTTTGGCGATAACTTCTGGATAGCTCGCCGGCAGGCCAACTACCTGGCGGCGGTACACGCTGAGCTTGTCGGGTACCACCAGCACCATGAAGTAGCCAACGCCAGCGGCTTGCATCTGATTCTGGATCGCCAGCAGGGCACAGCGCTGGCGCTCTATCTGCTCAGGGGTTGCGTCGAGCTTGCGCAGGTCGTCCGCATACACCAACAGACTGCGATCAGCTTGACTGGAGAACAGCCCGCCCTGGCTGAGGTCAAAACGCAGCGTCTCATTCCATCCACGGTGCACGGCGTTGAGCAACTTGCGTTTAAGGTGATTGGCACCAAGCGAGAAGTCCACCCCCGAGGGGATGGTGGATGGCGGCAGCCATACTTGGGGCCGGGCAGCTAACGGCACCAGCGGCAGAGGCTGCGGATCATGCGGCACTGCTTGGCAGGCAGTGGGGTCGGCGCCAGCGGTAATCCTGCCCAGCGCAGTGATCGCGCGCTCGGCAAATTCGAGTATGAACACACGCGGGGGCGCCGCCTGGAACTGCGGGTCGCGAACCAGATCATCGAGCAGCCACTCGGCGCGATGCAGCGCGGCGATCTTCCAACCACTTGCCTTGGCCAAGTGATTGGGCCAGTAGACCCCGGGGTCCGTCTGCTCGCCGGTGTTGTGCAAGCTCATCGAATCGCCGAGCACCAGCACGTCGGTACCGCCCGGATAGCCGGAGGCTTGCTGATACAGCGCAGGCCGGTAGCGCTGCTGCGGCATGCGCCATGCGTAATCGACCTCGGAGTAGCCGCCGAGCCGCGTCAGATCGCCGGCATATGGCGGGACCTGTACGCCAAACCAGGCGATGGTCAGGCCGAACCCGGCATAAACCGCGAGCAGCACCAGCAGGGACTTGCGGTATCGGCTCATGGCTAGAACTGGAAATACAGGAACTGACTGATATTGGACATGTTGGCCAGTGCCAACGCGGCAAGCCCCGCGGTTGCCAGCACCCAGGGCCACGTTGGCGCCCAGTGCCAGCGCGTCGGATCGGCGGTGTCATCTCTCAGAACCGGCTTTTCGCGTGCCAGCATCTGATAAAGATTGGGGGCGGACAGGGCTATGACGCTCAACACCGCGATCCACAGCAGCGGCGCATAGGTCAGCATCAGCGCGGCGTTGGCAAAGCCTATATGCGCAGCCTCCAGCATCGGCGCCACCGGGTGCAGCGCTGATTGCCAGTGCAGCGGCAAGTGGGCGCCATGCAGCCCGAACATGCCGGCGAGCAGCCGCATTGCCGTGTCCATGGAATCAGCGCGAAACATCACCATGCCGACGATCCACGCCAGCAGAGTCAAGGCTTTGGCGCCGATGCGATCCCACCACAGGCGCTCACGCTCCCAGCCGAGCCGCACGCGCAACCGCGCCCAGGCGTTGTTGATGGCAACCAGCAGCCCATGGTACGCACCCCAGATCACGAAGGTCGTGCCCGCACCATGCCAAATACCGCTAAGAAACATGGTGAAGAATGCGTTGAAATAGGCCCGCAGAGGGCCTTTGCGGTTGCCGCCCAAAGGAATGTAGACGTAGTCACGCATGAACCGCGTCAGGGTGATGTGCCAACGACGCCAGAGTTCGGAAATGCTCCCGGACTTTAACGGCGAATCGAAGTTCAGCGGCAGGCGCATACCCACCAGCAGCGCCAACCCAATCGCCATGTCCGAGTAGCCGGAAAAATCGAAATACAGCTGCAGCGTGTAGCAGAGCGCTCCAGTCCAGGATAGAAACAGGTCCAGACTCTCGCCCTGAGCGGCCGCGCCAAAGACCTGATTGGCGTATACCGAAATGCTATCGGCCAGGACAATTTTCTTGAACAGCCCGGCGCTGAAGATCGTCAGGCCCAGCAGCAGCTGACGCGCTCGGGGTGTCCAACGCCCCTGCGCCTCCAACTGCGGGATGATGTGCCCGTGGTGCACGATCGGCCCCGCAATCAGTTGCGGAAAGAAAGTCACGAACAGCGCATACCGCGACAGCGAGTACTCGTGGGTCAGGCCACGATAGGAATCAACCAGGTATGCAATCTGCTGGAACGTGAAGAACGAAATCGCCAGCGGCAACACGATGTCCGGCGGGTTGTATGCGGTGCCCATAAGGCTGTCGACGCTGCCCAGCACGTAGTTCGTGTACTTGTAGTACAGCAAGGCGCCGAGATTCAGCGCAATGCCCAGCGTCGCGATCAGGCGCCGCCCCATGATCGGGCGCGACAGCAGCCGGCCGATTCCATAGTTGACGAGCACGGAAGCCACCAGCAACGGCAGGTAAACCGGCTTCCACCAGCCGTAGAAGAACAGCGACGCGGCCACCAACCACCAGAGCGAGGCACTGAAGCCCACGTAGCGGGCCATGAGCCAGTAACCCAGCAACGCGCCGGGCAGAAACAGGAAGATGAACTCGTAGGAGTTGAAGAGCACGCGGACGAATTTTGATGTACGTGGCGACTGGTCTGTGCGCGGCTGTCGCAGGTCCACAGTATGCTATCTGAGAATCGACGAAAGCGAAGCTTGCCAACCCGCTAGGCCTCATGCCCCTTCCTCTCACCTATGCGCTGGTCCTTAACTGGAACGGCTGGCCGGATACGCTGGCCTGCCTTGAGAGCCTGCTGCGGCAGAGCGACAGCCAACTGCGCATCGTAGTGTGGGATAACGGCTCCAGCGACGACTCGGTGGAGCGAATTGCTGCCTGGGCAGAAGGCAGGCTTGATCCCCTTCCGGTGCTGCCACCGTCATTACAGCCGTGTGTGCGGCCAGCCTGCAGCAAGCCGCTGCGTCTCCAAGTGCTGCGAGAATCGGACACCTCCACCCCGGCTAGCGCCAAGCTGGTGGTGATTCGCGGCACCCAGAATCTGGGGTATGCGGGCGGCAACAATGCTGGGCTGCGATTTGCACTTGCGCAGGCGGACTGCGCCCGTCTGTGGATCCTCAATAACGATGTCGTACTGGACACGGATTGTTTGGCGGAGCTGCAGGCCGCCGCCGCCGCAGACCCACACGATCGACTGATTGGTTCGCGTATCTACCACATGGACGCGCCGGATCGTCTCCAGGCCTGCGGCGGCCAACGCCTCGGCTTCGGCCCCTTGCTGGCCCCGCGTTACGTCGAACGCATCCAGGATATCGACTACCTGGTAGGGGCTTCGATTTTTGTTTCACGCCGACGTGCCGAAGAACTGGGCGAGTTCAATGAGCTGTACTTCCTCAATGCGGAGGACCTCGAATACAGCTATCCGTACAAGCGGAGTTTCGTGAATGAGCACCCGCATGTACCGGCCTTCCTGGTGGCCGGCCGCGTCTGGCACCGCGAGTCCAGCACACAGTCTCGCAATCGGTACCAGCACACCTATTACTACACCCGCAACCTGCTCTATGCCGCGCGCAAGCTCGGGCGGCTGGTCGCAGCGACCACGTTTGCACACGCGCTGCTGCGCGCGGGTTTTGCGCAGCTACGCGGGCACAGCGCCGCCGCACGCGGCATCCGCAGGGGCATGCGTGACTACCTAGCGGGCGTCGTAGGCCCCTACCGCGAAACGCCATGACCCCTACTGCCGACGAGACCCTGTGGGCGAATGCGCGGCCTCTGGATGCCGAGCCGCTGATCTCGATCGTGGTGCCCTTCAAGGACTACGACGTGCTGCCACTAACCCGCGAGCTGGTGTCTCAGGCCAGCGCACATCCGCGTGAGGTTGAACTGCTGTTCGCGGACGACGGCTCCGGAAACCCGGTGCACTCTGAACAGCTGCGCACGTGCTTCGGCGACGCGCCGCTCAGCTGCCGCCTGCTGATCTGCGCACACAACCGCGGTCGCAGCGTCATTCGCAACCGCCTGGCTGACATTGCACGAGGGCGCTATCTGCTCTATCTCGACGCCGACATGCTGCCGGACGAGGACACTTTCCTCGAACGCTATCTGAAGCTGGCCACTGAAGGGACCCTGGATATCGCCTGTGGCGGCCGCAGCTACCGTCAAGTTGTCGATTGCCCCGCGCCGCAGCGGCTGTATCGCTATTTCAGCATGGCCACTGAATGTGTCGGCGCGGACGTCCGCAATCGCCACCCGCTCTGGTATTTGCTGACGAACAACCTGCTGGTCCGGCGCAGCCTGCTTCTGGAACATCCCTTCGATCAGGCCTACCACGGGTGGGGCTTTGAGGATGCGGACTGGGCCCTGCGTCTGCACGATGTCGGCGCGATTCACATCGACAACACGGCATCGCATATGGGCCTGCCGGACGAAAGCCAGCTGCTGGCCAAGTACGACGACTCCGCCGGCAATTTCCGGCATATCTACCGCGAAGTACCGGAGTTCCGCCGGTTCGCGCTGTTTCGTGCCAGCCGGCTTCTCGCCTGGGTTCCGCTGCCAACTTCATGGCTGCGCCGCATGGCACGCGGGTTGGTTTTGAGACGGTGGCTGCCGATGCACCTGCGCTATCTCGGCGTACATGGATACCGGGCCGCAACCTATGCTGGTGTGCTGCGCGCTGACGCGCGTGCTGCAGCCACCCCCTTGCGTGAATGAAGGCTTCCGCGCTCCAATTGCCAGCATGAACGCGCCTACCCACCCCAGCCGTGACGAGCTTGCCAGACTGATCGCCTCGAGGCTGACCTCCGACCTTGAGCGTCTAAGTGCCGAGTACCGCGCGTCAGGAGCGATCCGCCACGCAATCATTGACGACCTGCTGCCACCCGAGACCGCTCAGGCGATCTTTGATGCCTTCCCTCCGCTTTCGGAGATGGTGCGTCATGTATCGCTGCGTGAAAGCAAATCCATCGCGGTACAGATGAACCGCTACCACCCGCTAACGGAAGAAGCGATCTACGCATTCCAAGATCCGTCGGTGGTCAAGCTGATTGCCCAGATCACCGGCCTGCTTGGGCTGGAGCCTGACTCCTATCTCTATGCGGGCGGCCTGTCGGCGATGCAGAAAGGGGATTACCTGAACCCGCATATCGACAACTCGCACGACAAGGACCGCCGTCGCTGGCGCGTGCTCAACCTGTTGTACTACGTAACCCCAGGCTGGGACGAAACCGCCGGCGGCAGTCTCGAACTCTGGCCGCAGGGGCTGAGCCAGCCTCCACTGGTGATTCCCAGCCGCCAGAACCGCTTGGTGATCATGGAGACGCACGAAGCCTCCTGGCACTCGGTGAACCCACTGCGCGCCGAAGGCACCCGAACCTGCGTATCGAACTACTATTTCTCCGAGCACCCGGCACGTACGCAGGACCGCTTTCACATCACCTTCTTCCGCGGGCGCCCGGAAAACCGGCTACAGGACCTCGCGCTGCGGCTCGATGGCTATGCCCGCACTGGCCTGCGCAAGCTGTTTCGCCAGGGCGTGCGCGAAAATCCGCACGTCTACAAGCGTTGAGCCGGCTACCACCATCTGTCCGCCGCAGAATCTAATCCGATGCGGCGTTCCAGTAGTACTTCTGCATGCTGAACCGGCGCCGCCACTGCATGGACAAGCGTTCGTGACGCAGTCCGAGGCGAAAGCCGAGCAGCTTCGCAGCAGTGCGCAACAGCGCTGACGGGATCAGCCAGGGCGCCGCCGCCAGCAGATAGCGCAATTCCGAGTGGACGAACCGCAGGCCCTCGCCGCTGGCACTCCCGTGCGCGGCACGTATCCAGGGTTCCTGTGCGTGAAACACTCCGATATCGAAGTAACGTTGAAAATCCTGGCGCAGGCTGTACCCATGCGAGTGATAGACGGTAGCGCCCCCCGCATAGGCGATGCTCCAGCCTCGTTCGAGCACCCGCGCGCCGACATACATGTCCTCGCTCTGAATCACCCGTGGCGGGAAACCGCCCGCTGCGGTCAATGCGCTGCGCCGGTACGCGCTGAACGAGTTCGACAGGAACGGCGCCTTGATACCAAACTTTGCGGCCTGCTCCGGCCTCACTAGGTGAGGCCGTTCCGGATAGTTGAACAGCCGCGCATGGGCCTCTATCGGCCCCGCACCAGGCCTGGGCAACTGCCGCCCATAGGCAACACCTGTCTGCGGATCTGCGAACGCGGCAAGCAGACACGCCAATGCATCGGGCGCCGCCAGCACGGCATCCTGGGTCATAAAGACGAGAACATCGACCTGTGCCGACAGCTCGGCGGCCCGTTGGCGCGTGCCCCCGTGATTGAACTCGTTCCGCGCGACGGCGTGAATCTCGGCACCGTGCGCCTGGGCAATGGCTACCGTCTCATCAGTGGAGGCCGAGTCCAGCACCAGTACCCGTAGGGGTTGCAGTGTCTGCTGCCGCAGCGCGGCCCACCACGATCCCCACATGTCGCCGGCGTTCAGAGTCGGCACAATCACCACAAAGTTTGAATCTGTCATTCAGCTTTTCTTTCCACCAGATGAGTCCTCCGCTGTAGGACAAACGCGGCGGCGGCGGCCACCATGGCTGGATTATGATGCGGGCCATGACACCTCGCATCCGTTACGCCCTGTCCTCGGAGGCCTGGGGCTCATTCGAGCCCGGCTTGCTGCAATTGATCCAAGAGCGCGGATTGCGGCGCATCGTGGAGATCGGAGGCGGCGCCAACCCGATGATCCCGATTGAGGACGTCCACCGGCTGGGACTGGACTACACGGTGCTGGACATCTCGGAGGTAGAACTCGCCAAGGCGCCCGCTGGTTATCGCACCGTTTGTGCCGACATCGCATCGGCCGATCTTGCCCTGGACGGGGCCTATGACCTTGCTTTCAGCCGGATGCTCGCGGAGCACGTCCGCCATGGCGAATATCTGCACCGTAATATTGCCCGGCTGCTACGGCCCGGGGGCCACGCCCTGCATTTCTTTCCAACGCTGTGGGCGCCGCCGTTCGTAATCAACCGCTTGATTCCGGAGCGCCTATCCGACCGCTTGCTGGCCCTGCTCAACCCGGACCGGGATCGGCATCAGTTCGGAAAGTTTCCTGCGTATTACGACTGGTGCCGGGGCCCCACCCGCGCCCAAATCAAGCGCTTTGAGGGTCTTGGCTACTCCGTTGCGGCCTATGACGGTTATTACGGGCACGGGCAGTATTACCGTCACATTCCCGGCCTAAAGTCGCTACATCTCGCATGGTGCCGATTTCTGAGCCGGCATCCCCTGCCGGCGTTAACCAGCTTTGCCATCGTGCACCTAATCAAGCGTTAGCCCGTACCGCAGTAGGGATTTGCTGACTTGTCAACCCGCAGTTGGCCTGTATGATCGTAACCGTATCCATATATTCGGGATGCGCCCGGCGCATTTTGAGGGGGGCATATGTCAAATCGTAAGTTACATCCGCTCGTCATTCCGTTTGCAACGGCAGCGATCTATGCTGCGCTGCCCGGACGGGCGATTGCTGCTGACGCTCCACCCGCTGACTGCGCGGCAGCTTCCACCTCGGTAGCAACCGCCACTGCAGAGATTGTCGCCACGGCCAAGGCCGACATCGACCAGCTCAATGGCGTCTTGCGTTGCTTGTCTCAGGTCATGAGCAAGGAAGACTTCAGATTGGCCGTCGTCGAAGCTTCGGTCAGCATCCAGGATGAGATACTGGCTGGCTTGGTGATCGAACTGGGCACCCAGTTCATGGGCGCGGATGTTCGTGTCGTTCCT
>JBFJKG010000016.1:0-13419 GCA_041635075.1 Solimonas sp. | reverse complement strand
CGTGGTGGGGGATCACACCGTCATGTTTCTCGGCGACGGCGAACGCGTAGAGATCGCGCATAAGGCTTCAAGCCGCATGAATTTCGCCAATGGTGCCGTTCGCGCTGCGGCTTGGCTGCATGGGCGTGGGCCTGGCCTGTATTCGATGGGCGACGTGCTTGGGATATGAGCAGGTGGCTGATTCCCTGACCCTCAGGCCGGCCACAGCTGCTGATGTGCCCCAACTGCTGGCGATGATCAAAGCGCTGGCCGTTTACGAGAAGCTCGAGCATCAGGTGGTGGCCACCGCCGAGAGCTTGCACCAGCACCTGTTTGGTGACCGTCCGTATGCCGAGGCCTTGGTTGCCGAATGGCAGGGGCAGTCGGCCGGATTCGCCTTGTACTTCCATAATTTCTCGACATTCCTGGCGCAGCCGGGCATTCATCTTGAGGATCTTTTCGTCCGGCCCGAGTTTCGGGGGTTGGGCATAGGTACCGCACTGCTGGCACGGCTGGCGGGAATCGCGGTCGCACGTGACTGTGGGCGCCTGGAGTGGACGGTACTTGACTGGAACGAGTCTGCACGCGGGTTCTACCGGCGTCTCGGTGCCGAAGCTCAGACCGACTGGATCATCAAGCGCCTGACCGGCAACGCACTGCAGGCGCTGGCGGCACGAAGCGGGCCCTGAGCGCCTTTCACATGCAGATGCGCCAAAGTTCGTTAGGGATGAGGCCTTGCCCGCGGTCGGTGTTCGGGCACTCGCTGGCATGTTGCTCAACTACTTGACCATTTGCAGGCCCGCTGGCGGGCTCGGGTTTTGAGCTGCAGGTGCTGTAGCTTGCGATCACATGACATATCCGAATGAACGCGGCGGTAGAGGGCGCGGGGCTCTGTCCAATCGACCGGGGCGTTTTGAGGTGCAGGACCGGGAGGCGGTTGACGACGGCTGGGATGCGCTCGATGAGCCGCTGCCGGCGCTGAAGACCACGCTGCTGGTTGATCATGCCAAGCACATCATCGCGCGCAATCAATCGCCGGATATCAACTTCGACCAGTCGATCAATCCGTACCGAGGGTGCGAGCACGGCTGCATCTACTGCTATGCCAGACCCAGTCATGGCTACCTGGGGCTGTCTGCCGGCCTCGATTTCGAGAGCAAGCTGTTCTACAAGCCTGACGCGGCCCGCCTGCTGGACCGCGAGCTGAGGCGGCCGGGGTATCGCTGCTCGATGATCTCGCTGGGCTCGAACACGGACCCCTACCAGCCGGTGGAACGCAAGCTGGGGGTGACGCGCTCGATACTCGAGGTGCTACAGCGATTCCGGCATCCGGTCGGCATTGTCACCAAGGGCGCCGCGCTGATCGAGCGTGATCTGCCGCTGCTGACCGAGATGGCCAAGGATCGCCTGGTCATGGTCGCGATATCGTTGACGACGCTGGATCCCGAACTGAAGCGCACCCTGGAGCCGCGCGCTGCCTCGCCTCAGGCGCGGCTGCGGGCGCTGCGTCTGCTCAGTGATGCCGGCGTGCCGACGATGGTGTTTTTCTCGCCGGTGATCCCGTTCATCAACGACGCTGAACTGGAGCGGGTGCTGGAAGCCGGGGCTGCCGCGGGTGCGCGCGCCGCCAGCTATATCCCATTGCGGCTGCCTTACGAGGTGAAGGATCTGTTCCGCGAGTGGCTGCAGCAGCATGCCCCTCTGAAGGCGGCGCATGTGATGAGTCTGGTCCAGCAGATGCGAGGTGGGCGGGACAATGATCCCCAGTTTGGAAGCCGGATGCGCGGGCAGGGTGAGTATGCGGGGCTCATAGCCCAGCGCTTTCGTCTGGCGTGCCGGCGTTTGGGGCTGAATGCAGGGGAGCGGATTCAGCTTGAAACAGGCTTGTTCCGTGTGCCAGCACAGTCTGGCGACCAGTTGGGCCTGGATTTGTGATCGAAAATGACCTCCGCGGAAAATTTCCGTGGACGATGACGCATTGCACCAATATAATGCCGGCCTAATCCTGAACGGGGGCGGCCGATCACCATCGCGCCCCCGTTTTGGTGTCCGCTCACTGGATTAGAACCGCCGAATGACCGACTTTAAACCGGCTTTGCTTGCACTCGCTGACGGCTCCATCTTCAAGGGCGTTTCGATCGGCGTTGATGGGCAGACAATTGGCGAGGTGGTATTCAATACCGCGATGACCGGCTACCAGGAGATCATGACCGATCCCTCGTACCGCGAGCAGATTGTCACGCTGACCTACCCCCATGTTGGAAATGTTGGCACCAACCCCGAGGATGCCGAGTCTGATCGCGTGAATATCGCAGGCTTGGTGTTGCGCGAAGTGCCGCGCCCCCACAGCAATTTCCGCTCAACTCAGGATTTCCGCGCATATCTGAAGACCAACAAGGTCGTGGCCATTGCCGGCATCGATACCCGGCGACTGACGCGCCTGTTGAGGGATACCGGAGCGCAAAGCGGCTGTATCGTTGCGGGCGCGCGCCTCTCTGAGAAGAAGGCGCTCGAGGCCGCCCGTGGGTTTGCCGGGCTCAAGGGTATGGATCTGGCCAAGGTGGTCACCACGCCGGAAACCTATCGCTGGACGCGTGGCTCCTGGGAACTGGCGTCCAATGCCGAACCTGAGCGTACCGACGGCCGGCGCCATGTCGTTGTCTACGACTTCGGCGTCAAGCGCAATATTCTCCGCATGCTGGTGGATCGTGGATGCAGGGTAACCGTGGTGCCTGCGCAAACCGGCGCAGCCGAGGTACTGAGGCTCAAACCCGATGGGGTGATGCTCTCCAACGGCCCCGGCGATCCCGAGCCCTGCGACTACGCGATCAAGGCGGCACGTGAGTTCATCAAGAAGAAGACTCCGCTGTTCGGCATCTGCCTGGGTCACCAGATCCTGGGCCTGGCCGTCGGCGCACAAACCCTGAAGATGAAATTCGGGCACCACGGTGCCAACCACCCGGTGCAGGATCTGGAATCCGGTCGGGTGATGATCACGAGTCAGAATCACGGCTTCGCCGTCGACGAGCAAACGCTGCCCAAGAACGTGGTGGTGACCCATCGCTCGCTGTTTGATGGGTCCAATCAGGGGATCCGTGTCACCGATGCGCCGGCCTTCAGCTTCCAGGGCCACCCAGAGGCCAGTCCTGGTCCACACGATGTCGGCGAACTGTTCGACCGCTTCGTCCAGATGATGGCTTCCTGAGTTCCACGAACATGCCAAAACGCGAAGACATTAAGAGCATCCTGATCATCGGCGCAGGCCCAATTGTGATCGGTCAGGCCTGCGAGTTCGATTACTCCGGTGCACAGGCATGCAAGGCCCTGCGTCAGGAGGGCTATCGGGTCATTCTGGTCAATAGCAATCCGGCGACGATCATGACCGACCCGGAGATGGCCGATGCCACCTATATCGAGCCGATCCGTTGGCAGGCGGTCAAGAAAATCATCGACAAGGAGCGGCCGGATGCCTTGCTGCCGACCATGGGCGGACAGACAGCGCTGAACTGTGCGCTTGATCTGGAGAAGCACGGCGTGCTGCAGAAGTACGGCGTGCAGATGATTGGCGCCAATGCCCATGCGATTGACCTCGCCGAGGACCGCCTGAAATTCCGTGATGCGATGACGGAGATCGGGCTGGGCTCTGCGCGCTCTGGCGTGGCGCACACGATGGACGAGGCGCGCAGCATTCAGTCGGGGATTGGCTTTCCGGTCATTATTCGTCCGAGTTTCACGCTGGGCGGCACCGGCGGCGGTGTGGCCTACAACGTGGAGGAGTTTGAAGAGATCGTCGGGCGTGGCCTGGATCTTTCTCCGACCACCGAGGTGCTGATTGAAGAATCCTTGCTGGGATGGAAGGAATTCGAGATGGAGGTTGTCCGCGACCGCAAGGACAACTGCATCATCATCTGTGCGATCGAAAACTTCGACGCCATGGGGGTGCATACCGGTGACTCAATTACGGTCGCGCCGGCACAGACGCTGACCGACAAGGAATACCAGATCATGCGCAACGCGAGCATCGCGGTGCTGCGCAAGATTGGGGTTGAGACCGGTGGGTCCAACGTGCAATTTGCGATCAACCCGGCCGATGGCCGCATGATCGTGATCGAAATGAACCCGCGCGTCTCGCGGTCATCTGCTCTGGCGTCCAAGGCCACGGGGTTCCCGATCGCAAAGATCGCGGCCAAGCTGGCGGTTGGCTATACGCTGGATGAGTTGCAGAACGATATTACGGGTGGGGCAACCCCGGCTTCGTTCGAACCGACGATCGATTATGTCGTCACCAAGATCCCGCGCTTTACCTTCGAGAAGTTCCCGCAGGCTGACTCGCGCCTGACGACGCAGATGAAGTCGGTCGGCGAAGTCATGGCCATTGGCCGAAACTTCCAGGAGTCGCTGCTGAAAGCCATGCGCGGACTGGAAGTCGGTTCGGATGGATTCGACCCACAACTCGCGCCTGACAAGACCGGCTATAGCGCAGAGGCACTCACTCAGATTCGAACCGAGTTGGCGATTCCGCGTGGCATGCGGCTGTGGTTTGTCGGCGATGCGTTCCGTGCCGGCATGAGCCTCGCTGAGGTACATCGCCTAAGCCGGATCGACCCCTGGTTTCTGGAGCAGATTGAAGAGCTGATCGCGACGGAGGGAGAGATTGCCTCGAACAAGCTCAGCAAGCTGGAGGCCGACGACCTGCGCCGCTACAAGCGGATGGGTTTCTCTGATCGTCGGCTGGCCAAGTTGCTCGGGGTCAAGGAAGATTCGGTACGCAAGGCGCGCCACAAGATGGGAGTGCGCCCCGTATACAAGCGCGTGGATACCTGCGCGGCAGAGTTCCCAACTTCAACCGCGTATCTCTATTCCTCGTATGACGAGGAATGCGAGGCGCTGCCAACTGATCGCGACAAGATCATGATTCTGGGCGGTGGGCCCAATCGTATCGGGCAGGGCATTGAGTTCGACTACTGCTGTGTGCACGCTGCGCTGGCTCTGCGCGAGGATGGCTTTGAAACCATCATGGTCAACTGCAATCCCGAGACCGTCTCGACGGATTACGATACCTCCGATCGCCTGTACTTCGAGCCGCTGACGTTTGAAGACGTCATGGAGATCATTGATCTCGAAAAGCCGAAGGGCGTCATTGTGCAGTTTGGCGGCCAGACACCGCTCAAGCTCGCTCGGCAATTGGAAGCAGCCGGTGCGCCGATTATCGGCACCACGCCCGATGCCATCGATCTTGCCGAGGACCGAGAGCGGTTCCAAAAGCTGGTGGAAAAGATTGGATTGCTGCAGCCACCCAACGGTACCGCCACTTCGGTCAAGCAGGCGCTTGCCGTGGCAAAGAAGGTGGGTTATCCGTTGGTGGTTCGGCCCAGCTACGTGCTGGGTGGTCGTGCAATGGAAATCGTCTTCGATGACGAGGATCTGATGCGCTATATGCGCGAAGCCGTCACAGTCTCAAACGATTCTCCGGTGCTGCTGGATCGCTTCCTCAACAATGCGATCGAGGTGGATGTAGACGCACTGGCCGATGGGCAAGACGTCGTTATCGGCGGCATCATGGAGCACATCGAAGAAGCAGGCGTGCATTCCGGTGATTCCGCGTGCTCTCTGCCGGCCTACTCGCTTTCCAGGAAGGTGCAGGATGAGATCCGCAGCCAGATCGTAAAGCTGGCTAAGGCACTGAACGTCGTAGGCCTGATGAACACCCAGTTTGCGGTTCAGGACGGGCGCGTTTATCTGCTTGAGGTGAATCCGCGCGCGTCTCGCACCAGCCCGTTTGTATCCAAGGCGACCGGACGCCCGCTGGCCAAGATCGCGGCCCGCGCGATGGCGGGTCAATCGCTGAAGTCGCAAGGCGTGCTCAAGGAGATTCTGCCGCCGTATTATTCGGTGAAGGAATCGGTATTCCCGTTCAACAAGTTCCCAAGCGTCGATCCGCTGCTGGGGCCTGAGATGCGCTCGACGGGCGAGGTCATGGGCACTGGTGCACATTTTGGCGAGGCCTTTCACAAGTCCATTCTTGCTGCTGGGATGAATATCCCGCGCGAGGGGCAGGCATTCATTTCAGTTCGCGATCAGGACAAGAAGAAGGCGGTGGAACTGGCGCGAATCCTTTCGGCCAAGGGCTTCAAGGTATTTGCAACGCACGGTACCGCTGCGGCCATCCACAAGGCTGGCATTGCCTGCGAGGGGGTCAACAAGGTCAAGGAAGGCCGCCCCCATTGCGTAGACATGATCAAGAACGGCGAGATTCAGTTCATAGCCAACACGACAGAAGGCAAGAAGTCGATCGAGGAGTCGCGCTCGATTCGCGGTGCTGCGATCCAGCACAAAGTCTGCTACTTCACGACGATTGCAGGCGCGCTCGCCGCCGCCATTGCCATGGATCACCTGGATCAGCTGGACGTCAACAGCCTGCAACACCTCCACGCCCAACTGCATTGATCGGGCGGACCCGACGAGTGAGGATGGGCGGGCTTGGTCCTGCCCAACCTCGTCTGGCAGTGGTATCGTTTCTGCCACTCCCATCCACGCGCGAGCCGTCGCTCTAGGCGGTCAGCGCCCTTTTGTCTGAAAACGTTATGAGCAAAACCCCTATGACCGCACGTGGCGCTGAGCGCCTGCGTGAAGAACTCAAGCACCGTAAGAGCGAACTGCGCCCGCAAATCATTGCGGCGATCGACGAGGCGCGCAAGCAGGGTGATCTGAAAGAAAACGCCGAGTTCCATGCTGCGCGCGAGCAACACGGGTTCAACGAAGGCAGGATTCAGGAAATTGAGTCCAAACTGGGCTCCGCGCAGGTCATTGACGTCACCCAGATGGCCGGTGGCGGGCGGGTGATATTCGGCGTTACCGTGGAACTGGCCGACGCCGATACGGGCGAGGAGTTTCGCTATCAGATCGTCGGCGAGGACGAGGCTGATGCCAAGGAGGGGTTGATTTCGCTGAACTCCCCGATCGCGCGGGCGCTGATTGGACGCTCCGAAGGCGACATCGCCCAGGTTGAGGCCCCGCAGGGCGTGCGCGAATTCGAGATCGTCAAGGTTCTCTACATCTAGGTTTCCGGGCGTTGCCCAGGCGGCACCATGAGCAAGAAGCGTAGCTCCAGTTCTACCCGATGGCTGGTCGAGCATCGGGCGGATACCTATGTGCAGGAGGCTCGGCGGCTGGGTTACCGATCACGCGCAACATTCAAGCTGATCGAGATTCAAGGCAAGGATCGCATCCTGAAGCCCGGTCAGATCGTAGTGGATCTTGGAGCGGCGCCCGGTGGCTGGAGCCAGTGGGCGCGCCCACAGCTGGGGAGTAAAGGGCAGCTTTTTGCTCTGGACATCCTGCCTATGGATCCACTGCCGCAGGTCGACTTCATCCAGGGCGACTTTCGCGAAGAGGCGGTGCTGCAGCAACTGGAGGCGCGTCTGGGTGAGCAGAAGGTTGACCTTGTATTGAGCGATATGGCCCCCAATATCAGTGGCATAGATTCAGCTGACCAGGCGGGATGCCTGCATCTGGGCGAGCTGGCGCTTGATTTCGCCAAGGCGCACCTGAAGCCTAAGGGCACCTTTCTTGCAAAGATGTTTCAGGGCGAGGGCTTCGACAGCTATCTCAGGTCGCTGCGCGAAGTCTTTGAATCGGTAACGATTCGCAAACCGAAGGCTTCGCGGCCGCGGTCTAAGGAAGTGTATTTGCTGGCGCGCAACTTTCGCGCGGTGTAAGGTTCTAAGCGTGACAATAGGTTTAGTGCTGTCAATGGTTTACGTGGACTAACAGGAACTGACGTTGAACGATCTGGCCAAGAATTTGCTGCTCTGGGTGGTGATCCTCGTCGTATTGATGAGTGTGTTCCAGAGCTTTACCTCGCGCTCCCAGCAGCAGCCGGAGTTGGCGTACTCGGAATTCATGAGCCAGGTCCAGCAGGGCAACGTGGCCGAAGTGCTGATTGAAGGCGCCAGCATCCGCGGCAAGATGAAGGGCGGATCGTCGTTCCGGGCCATTAGCCCGGAAACCGACAACAGTGCCATGGTGGGTGAACTGCTGAAGAACGACGTCAAGTTCTCAGGCTCGCTGCCGCGTGAAACACCGATCCTGCTGCAGCTGCTGTTTAACGCTTTCCCGATCCTGTTGCTGATCGCGGTCTGGGTCTACTTCATGCGGCAGATGCAGGGCGGAGGTGGTGGCCGCGGCGCGCTGTCGTTTGGCAAGAGCCGCGCGCGCATGCTCAATGCCGATCAGTCCAAGATTACCTTCAACGACGTTGCCGGCTGTGAAGAAGCCAAGCAGGAAGTGTCGGAGTTGGTCGACTTTCTGAAGGATCCGGGCAAGTTTCAGAAGCTGGGTGGCAAGATCCCGCGTGGTGTACTGATGGTCGGTTCACCGGGCACCGGTAAGACTTTGCTCGCGCGTGCGATTGCCGGTGAAGCGGGCGTGCCGTTTTTCTCGATCTCAGGTTCTGATTTTGTCGAGATGTTCGTCGGCGTGGGTGCCTCGCGCGTGCGCGACATGTTCGAGCAGGCAAAGAAGCTGGCCCCGTGCATCATATTCATCGATGAAATTGACGCGGTTGGCCGCCATCGCGGCGCCGGACTGGGCGGCGGTCATGACGAGCGCGAACAGACACTGAATCAGCTATTGGTAGAAATGGATGGCTTCGAGGGCAGCGAAGGCGTGATCGTCATTGCCGCTACCAATCGTCCGGATGTGCTGGATCCCGCGCTGCTGCGGCCCGGCCGCTTCGACCGGCAGGTCGTGGTGCCGTTGCCTGATGTGCGAGGACGCGAGCAGATACTCAAGGTCCACATGCGCGCAGTGCCGCTGGCGGACAACGTCAAGCCGGCGATCATCGCGCGTGCCACTCCCGGGTTCTCGGGCGCGGATCTGGCCAATCTGGTCAACGAAGCCGCGTTGTTCGCGGCGCGTGCCAACAAGCGCCTAGTCGATCACGACGACTTCGAACGGGCCAAGGACAAGATCATGATGGGTGCGGAGCGCCGCTCCATGGTCATGTCCGAAGACGAGAAGAAGCTGACGGCGTATCACGAGGCGGGTCATGCCATCGTCGGTCTTTCTGTGCCCGAGCACGATCCGGTTTACAAGGTGACCATCATTCCTCGCGGGCGGGCGCTGGGCGTCACCATGTTCCTGCCCGAGGAAGACCGCTACAGCTATACCAAGCAGCGGCTCAATTCCCAGATTTGCTCGCTGTTTGGTGGGCGTATCGCCGAGGAAACGATCTTCGGCCTGGACAAGGTCACGACCGGCGCCAGCAATGACATCGAGCGGGCGACCGAGATCGCGCGCAACATGGTTACCAAATGGGGTATGTCCGGCAAGCTGGGTCCGTTGTCGTATTCGGAAGACAACGGCGAAGTGTTCCTGGGCAAGTCTGTGACCCAGACCAAGCATGTCTCTGATGACACCGCGAACGCGATTGACGTCGAGGTGCGGCAGATCATCGAGCACAACTATGCGCGTGCGAAGAAGATCATCGAGGACAACTTGGCCAAGCTGCATGCAATGGCGGAGGCGCTGATCAAGTATGAGACGATCGATGCCGCCCAGTTGGCACGCATCATGGCTGGTCAGGACCCCGGACCTCCGGAGAGCTGGACGGATGGAAACCGCCCCGACGATCCGCCACCCAGGCCGTCGTCATCCGACAAAGGTGTAGGCGCCGCGGTATCGCCGAACCCCGCGAGCCAGACCTGATTACAACAAGGCCGGCGTTTCGCCGGCCTTGTTGCATGGGCCGCCATGCGCCTCAAGCTGCGCAATATCATGCTGGACTGTTCAGTGCCTCGGGTGATGGGCGTGCTGAATGTCACGCCGGACTCCTTCTCTGACGGCGGTGCATATCTGAATGTGGAACGCGCTGTTCAGCGTGCGCGCCAGATGCTCGACGAGGGCGCAAGCCTGATCGATGTTGGCGGAGAGTCCACCCGTCCCGGCGCGAGTCCGGTCGAGGAGCAGCAGGAACTGGATCGTGTTGTACCGGTCATTGAGCGACTGGTACGTGAATTTGACGCGCTGGTGTCGATCGATACGATGAAGCCAGGCGTCATGAAGGCCGCCTGCGCGGCGGGCGCCGCTCTCATCAACGATGTCAACGCGCTGCGCGCTCCTGAGGCGTTGCGTGTCGCCGCCGAATCCGGCGCGGCGGTGTGCCTGATGCACATGCAGGGGGAGCCGCGCGGTATGCAGCGTGCACCACATTATGAGGATGTGGTTGGCGAGGTGCGGAATTATCTGCAGGCGCGGCTAAGCGCGTGTCTGGAAGCAGGCATCAACCGCGAGAGCGTGCTGCTGGATCCGGGCATCGGTTTTGGCAAGACCTTGGCGCACAATCTGCAGTTGATGGCGCAGCTTCAGGGGCTGGCGAGTACAGGCGTTCCGCTACTAGTGGGAGTGTCACGGAAGTCGTTGTTTCAGCACCTCCTGGGGCGGGACGTAGCGGAGCGACTGCCAGGTAGCTTGGCGATGGCCGCGCTTGCCATTTGGCAGGGGGTGGCTATAGTTCGCGCCCACGATGTCGCGGCAACGGTAGACGCTGTCCGCGTTGCACATGCGGTTCGAGAGGCACGGGGGGTTCTTGGCACGTAAGTATTTCGGTACCGACGGTATTCGCGGGCGCGTCGGCATCCTGCCGATGACCCCTGATTTCGTACTGCGCCTAGGTTGGGCCGCCGGCCGCGTGCTTGGCCGCGCGCCGGGTGCACGTGTCGTGATTGGTAAGGACACCCGCCGCTCCGGCTATGTGTTTGAATCAGCGCTTGAAGCAGGCCTTGCGGCAGCTGGAGTCGAGGTCGATTTGCTCGGCCCGTTGCCAACCCCAGGCGTGGCTTACCTGACGCGAGTCATGCGTGCACGCGCCGGGGTGGTGATCTCGGCCTCGCATAATCCGCACCACGATAACGGGGTGAAGTTCTTTGGCCCTGACGGTGGCAAGCTTAGTGACGATGTCGAGCTTGAGATCGAATCGCTGCTCGAGCAGGCGATGGTGTGTGTCGAGCCCGAGCAGTTTGGGCGCGCAAAGCGCATTGGCGATGCGCCCGGCCGCTATATCGAGTTCTGCAAGGCGACCTTCGGTGAACGGACGCTTACCGGCGTGAAGCTGGTGGTCGACTGCGCCCACGGCGCAGCCTATCGGGTGGCACCTGCGGTATTTGAGGAACTGGGTGCGGACGTGGCCGTGATGGGTGATCGCCCAGATGGGCTGAACATCAATCAGGACTGCGGCTCTACCCATCTGAGCGCGTTGCAGACGATGGTGCTCAAACGCGGCGCCCATCTTGGCATTGCCTTGGATGGCGACGCTGATCGCTGTTTGCTGGTCGACGCAGCCGGCCGTGAGGTTGATGGCGATCAGATTCTGTTTGCAATTGCCAGGTCCCGCGCGGCTGCTGGTGAACTTAAGGGGCCGGTCGTTGGCACGTTGATGTCCAATCTGGGTTTGGAGCAGGCGCTGAAGGGCTTGGGCCTGGAGTTCGAACGAGCCAAGGTCGGGGATCGCTACGTAATGGAGATGCTGCGCGCGAAAGGAGGCACGCTCGGCGGTGAAACGTCTGGGCATACGCTCTGCCTGGACAAGGCGACGACTGGCGATGGCATCGTCACCGCATTGCAGGTGCTGACCGCAATGGTCCGTGAGGATCGCTCGTTGGCGGAACTGGTTGCTGGCATGAGGCGGTATCCGCAGCGCTTGATCAACCTAAAGGTCAATGGAAGTGCCGGTGAAATTGTTGAGTCAGTGGCTGTTCGAACTGCGGAGCAGCAGGCGCAGGCGCGTCTGGGCGAGGGGGGGCGGACACTGCTTCGTGCCTCGGGCACCGAACCCCTGATCCGGGTGATGGTGGAGGCGGAAGACGAGCACGTGGCCAATCGCGAGGCCGAAGCTCTGGCTGATTGCGTGCGCGCGGCTTGTAATTAGAACCGAGTTAAGGGGACGTTCGATGAGCAGACGTAAGCTGGTGGCTGGAAACTGGAAGATGAATGGTGCGTCGGATGCCAATGCGAATCTGATTCGCGACCTGGTGTTTGATGCAAAGAAATTCCCCGATGTTGAAATCCTGGTTTGTCCTCCCGTTGTGTACTTGGAGGCGGTACGCGATCAGGTCAACGGCAGCCCGGTACACCTAGGCGCACAGACTCTCAGCGAGCAAGAAAAGCCAGGCGCGTTCACCGGCGAGATTCATGGCGGCATGCTGCGCGACGTCGGCTGCACCTATGTCATCGTCGGTCATTCCGAGCGGCGCGCGCTATACGGCGAAAGTGACCAGACGGTAGCCCAGAAGTTTCACGCGGCGCAGGTCTGCGGCTTGACGCCCATTCTTTGCGTGGGGGAAACCCGCGCTGACCGCGAGTCGGGGGCAACAGAATCGGTACTGGCCCGACAGCTGGATGCGGTGCTGGCGCTCTGCGGCGTAGGCGCATTCAGGCAGGCGGTGATCGCCTACGAGCCGGTTTGGGCTATTGGAACCGGCCTGACCGCGAGCCCCGAGCAGGCGCAGGCCGCTCATGCGTTCTTGCGTGGCCGTTTGGCGGCGCAGGATGCTAAAATCGCTAATTCCGTTCGCATTCTTTACGGTGGCAGCGTCAAGGCCGATAACGCGGCCACGCTGTTCGCCTGCCCGGATCTGGACGGAGGGTTGATCGGCGGCGCCTCGCTGAAGGCTGCTGAATTTCTCGCGATCTGCGCAGCCGCGCAGGCGCAAACGAACTGAGTCGAGCATGTATTACACGGTGTTGGTGATTGTCCAAGTGATCGTGGCCCTGGGCCTGGTCGGACTGATTCTGTTGCAGCACGGCAAGGGGGCTGACGCCGGCGCGGCTTTTGGCAGCGGCGCGTCCGGAACCGTATTCGGCTCTCGCGGTTCGGCCAACTTCCTTTCCCGGGCGACCGCTTGGCTGGCGACTATCTTCTTTTGCGTCAGCTTGGCGTTGGCGTATCTGGTGCACGGCCAGCGCGATCCCGGGTCCATCGTCGAGAAGATGGAACCCGCGCAGAGTGAAAACGCCGCTGAAGCACCCGCGCCTGCGGCTCCCGCTGAGCCAGTCGTTCCCGAATAGAGACAAACGAGTGCTTGGGCGCTAGAATCCGCGCCCGATTTGCACGGCTTCACAATGCCCACGTGGTGGAATTGGTAGACACACTACCTTGAGGTGGTAGCGGCGAAAGTCATGGGAGTTCGAGTCTCTCCGTGGGCACCAATTGAGAAGCCGGCGTATCGCCGGCTTTTTTATTACGAAACATGCCGGAAACACCGGTATTTCACTTGCTACAAGTTGGCGCAACCGTTATAATTTTCGTCTGTACTGGTGCGGGGTGGAGCAGTCTGGCAGCTCGTCGGGCTCATAACCCGAAGGTCGCAGGTTCAAATCCTGCCCCCGCTACCAATTGTTGGCTTGGAAAAGGCCCCCGTGAGGGCCTTTTTTATTGGTTTT
>JBFJKG010000015.1:0-13425 GCA_041635075.1 Solimonas sp. | reverse complement strand
CCCTTTATCTGGCTGGTCAGGCACGCGAGCCTGCAATAGCAATTTAGGCGGCTGATCTTGGGCCCGCGGCGCTCAAATTGGTAAACTGCGCGCCCCGTCCCCAGCCACAGCCAGGTAAAGATTCCGTGCAGCCGACCCGTTTCAAGCTCCGCAAGGGCCTGGATCTGCCGATCCTGGGCGAACCCGAGCAGCGTATTGAGGATGCCCCGGCGGTCAGCCACGTCGGCGTTGTCGGTGCCGACTATGTCGACCTCAAGCCAACCATGTATGTCGAGGAAGGCGCGACCGTCAAAATGGGCGAGCCCTTGTTCGAGGACAAGCGTCGCCCCGGCGTGCTGCATACGGCGCCCGCTGCCGGCACGGTGGTCGCGATCAACCGGGGTGCGCGCCGCGTGCTGCAGTCGGTGGTCATCAAGATCGAAGGGGACGCTGAACTAACCTTCAAGTCCTGGCCAGTAAACGAGTTTTCCAAGCTCAGCCACGAGGATGTGCGCGAGAACCTGCGACTGTCCGGCCTGTGGACGGCCCTGCGGACGCGACCGTATTCGCGCGTGCCGCGCCTGGATCGGCGACCGGCGGCGATTTTCGTGTCGGTGATCGATACCCGGCCGCTTGCGGCGGACTCGCGGGTGGCCATGGCCGGACAGGAAGAGCACTTCCGCAACGGCATCACCCTGCTGTCGCGTCTGACCGAGGGCGAGGTATTCGTCTGCTGCGCGCCGGGACAGGTGCCGCTGCTGCCGGATCTGCCGCAGATTCGGGTGGCCGAGTTCGAAGGGCCGCATCCGGCCGGCCTGGTCGGGACCCACATGCATTATCTGAAGCCGGTTGGAGCAACGCGTACCAATTGGCATATCCATCCTCAGGATGTAGCCGCGATCGGCAAGCTGTTCGCGACCGGCCGCCTGGACAATACCCGCGTCCTCGCCTTGGGCGGACCGCAGGTTCAGCGGCCGCGGCTGCTGCGGACCCGGGTCGGCGCCCGGATCAGCGAACTGATCCTGCCGGACCTCAAGCCGGGGGAGTCGCGCCCCCTGTCCGGGTCGGTACTGGCGGGCCGCGAGGCGCGTGGCTGGGGCGACTATGTAGGGCGCTACCACTACCAGATTGCAGTGCTGCCGGAGGGCCGCGAGCGCCGCTTCCTGGGCTGGATCAATCCGGCAGGGGAACGCGTATCGGCGATCCGGGTGTTTTTCTCGGCGCTGGCCCGGGCGTCCCGCCGGTTCGCGCTCGATACGTCGACCAACGGCAGCCCGCGCGCGATGGTGCCCATCGGCAACTACGAGAAGGTCATGCCGCTTGATGTGCTGCCCAGTCAGCTGCTGCGGGCATTGCTGGTGCGCGATACCGATAGCGCTCAGGCGCTAGGGGCGTTGGAGCTGGACGAGGAAGACTTGTCGCTGTGCTCCTTCGTCTGCGTAGGCAAGCATGACTACGGCCCGATACTGCGCGCCAATCTGGAGCAGATCGAGCAGGAAGGCTAAATCACCGCCGTGGCCGCGCTTGCTAGGCGCGGCTGCGGTGGCTAACACGGTGCCACCGAGGTTTAGCGGTATGGCGGCACCACTGAATTCGCAGGCAAGGACTGAATAGACGCATGTCAGCACTCCGTTCACTACTCGACCGCATGGAGCCCTTGTTCAAGAAGGGCGGGCGCTTCGAGAAGCTGTATCCGCTATTTGAGGCGGTCGACACCATCATCTATTCGCCCGGCACGGTGACGCGGGTGGCGCCGCACGTGCGCGACGGCATCGATCTGAAGCGGGTGATGATCTATGTCTGGCTGGCGACCTTCCCCGCAATTGCCATGGGCTGCTGGAATGTCGGCTTCCAGGCCAATACCGCGATGGCGGCCCTGGGCCAGGTGCAGATCGAAGGCTGGCGCGGCGCGCTGCTGCATCTGTTTGGCGCCGGGGTAAACCCGGGTAGCGTCTGGGACTGCTTCTGGTATGGATTCTGGTTCTGGCTGCCGATCTACGCGGTGACTTTCGTCGTCGGCGGCTTCTGGGAAGTGTTGTTTGCCACGGTCCGAGGTCACGAGATCAACGAAGGCTTCTTCGTGACCTCGATCCTGTTCTCGCTGATTCTGCCGCCGACCGTGCCGTTGTGGCAGGTGGCACTGGGCATCAGCTTCGGCACCGTGATCGGCAAGGAAGTATTCGGCGGTACCGGCAAGAACTTCCTCAATCCGGCACTGGTCGGCCGTGCGTTCCTGTACTTCGCCTATCCGGCGCAGCACTCGGGCGACGCGGTATGGACCGCGGTTGACGGCTTTACCTCGGCGACCACACTGGGACTGGCCAAGCTGGGCGGCCTCGAGGCCGTGCAGGGCCAGGGCATTACCTGGATGCAGACCTTCATCGGCATCGAGCAGGGCAGCGTCGGAGAAGTTTCGGCCCTGGCGATACTGATCGGCGGCGCCTTCCTGATGTGGAGCGGCATCGCCAGCTGGCGCATCGTGCTGGGCATGTTCTTCGGCATGCTGTTCACCGCGCTGATGTTCAACTTCATCGGCTCGGACAAGAACCCGATGTTCGCGTTCCCTTGGTATTGGCATTTCACCGTAGGCGGCTTCGCCTTCGGCATGATGTTCATGGCCACCGATCCTGTTTCGGCAGCACATTCGGATACCGGCCGCTGGATCTTCGGTGCGCTCTGCGGCTTCATTACCGTGGTGATTCGCGTGATCAATCCGGCGTTCCCGGAAACCGTGATGCTGGCGATTCTGATGGCGAATATCTTTGCGCCGCTGATCGACTACGGCGTCATGAAGGCCAATATCGCCCGGCGTCAGCGCCGTCTGGCGACGACCTGAGGACTCAAGCAATGGCAGCTAAAGACACCAAGGCCTACGCCCTTTTCGTCGCTTTCTTGCTGTGCCTCGTTTGCTCCGTGTTCGTTACGGTGGCGGCGATTTCCCTGAGGCCGACGCAGCAGGCGGCGAAGCTCGACGACAAGCGCAAGAACATCCTGCGGGTGGTGGGTTTGTGGGAGCCGGGCACCAACATCGACGAGGCGTTCAAGCAGTTCACCCCCAAACTGGTCGATCTCGAAAGCGGCGAGATTGTCGAGAACGGTCCGAACCCGGCGATGTATGACCAGTACAAGGCCGCCAAGGATCCGGCGCAGGGTGGCGAGATCATTCCGGGCGAAGAAGACCTCGCCAAGATCAAGTACAAGCCCAAGTACGCCACGGTCTACTTCCTTTACAACGAAGACGGCTCACCGAAGACCGTAATTCTTCCCATCAACGGTTACGGGCTGTGGTCGACGCTGTACGGCTTTCTTGCGGTCGAGGCCGACGGCAACACCGTGGTAGGCATCAATTTCTACCAGCATGCGGAAACCCCTGGGCTCGGCGGCGAAGTCGACAACCCCAAATGGAAAGGGCAGTGGCCGGGCAAGAAGATTTACAACTCCGATGGGGAGTCGGCGCTTCGACTCGTCAAAGGCGGCGCCAGTACCGAAGGCGAAAAGGCGCAGCATCAGGTGGACGCGCTCGCCGGTGCCACGCTGACCTCGGATGGCGTCAG
Source organism: Solimonas sp. (assembly GCA_041635075.1). Taxonomy (GTDB): domain Bacteria; phylum Pseudomonadota; class Gammaproteobacteria; order Nevskiales; family Nevskiaceae; genus Solimonas. Next base: position 9,892 of record JBFJKG010000015.1, on the reverse strand, counting down.
CAATCTGGTGCGCTACTGGACCTCAGAGCAGGGCTTCAAACCCTTTCTTGATCGACTGGCGGCGCAGTCTCAGCCCGCCTCGGCGTCCTAACAGAGAATTGTCATGAGCACGGCTACCGAAACCAAGAAAATCCTGATCGGCCCCATCGCCGACAACAACCCCATCATCCTGCAGGTGCTGGGCATCTGCTCGGCGCTGGCAGTGACCTCCAAGCTCGAAAGCGCGCTGATCATGTGCGTGGGCCTGACGGTTGTCGCGTCTTTTGCCAATCTGTTCTACAGCTTGGTGCGCAACTATGTGCCGGGCAGCATCCGCATCATCGCGCAGATGACGATCACCGCGACGCTGGTCATTCTGGTGGACCAGACGCTGAAGGCGGTGGCCTACGAGCAGTCCAAGCCGATGTCGGTCTTCATCGGCCTGATTCTGACCAACTGCATCGTGATGGGGCGGCTGGAGGCCTATGCGCAGGCCAATCCACCCTGGCCGTCGTTCCTGGACGGCCTCGGCAATGGGCTGGGCTACTCGGTCATTCTCATTGTGCTGGCCGTAGTCCGCGAGCTATTCGGCTCAGGCAAGTTGCTGGGTATCGAGATTCTGCCGCTGGTGTCGGATGGCGGGTGGTATGTACCCAACGGCTTGCTGCTGTTGCCACCATCTGCATTCTTCCTGATTGGTCTGGTGATCTGGGCGGTGCGGTCGTGGAAGCCAGCCCAGGTTGAAAAGCCCAGCTTCACCATTCAGGCGGGTGCCTCGCACGCCGCTGAAGCGCACTAGGAGCCGGCCATGGAGCATTACATCAACCTTGCGCTGAAGGCGCTGTTTGTCGAGAACCTCGCGCTCGCGTTCTTCCTCGGCATGTGTACCTTCCTGGCGATCTCCAAGAAGATCGAAACCGCTTTTGGCTTGGGAGTTGCCGTCATCGTCGTGCAGTCGTTGACGATGCCTCTGAACAATTTGCTGTATCAGCATGTGCTCAAAGAGGGCGCGCTGTCCTGGGCTGGGCTGCCGAATACCGACCTGACCTTTCTGGGTCTGATCCTGTATATCGGCGTCATCGCCGCCAGCGTACAGATCCTCGAAATGGTGCTCGACAAGTACGTCCCCGCGCTTTACAGCGCGCTGGGTGTGTTCCTGCCGCTGATCACCGTGAACTGCGCGATCCTCGGTGGCACCCTGTTCATGGTTGAGCGCGACTACACCCTGGCCGAAGCCAGCGTCTACGGCGTGTCGTCCGGAGCATCGTGGGCGTTGGCCATCGTACTGCTCGCCGGCGTCCGCGAAAAGATGAAGTACTCGGATGTGCCTGCCGGCCTGCAGGGCCTTGGCATTACCTTTATCAGCGCTGGATTGTTGGCCTTCGGCTTCATGGCCTTCTCTGGTATTCAGCTCTAAGAGATTCGGAACGAGACCCTAGACATGCTTCTTGAAATTGGCCTCGGCGTACTGGTCTTTACCGGCGTCATCATCGCGTTGGTCGTCATCATTCAGTTTGCCAAGGACAAGCTGGTGCCGGCTGGCAACGTCAGCATCCTGATCAACGGTGAGCGCTCGGTCGAGGTGCCGGTCGGTGGCAAGCTGCTGCAGGCGCTATCGGGCGTCGGCCTGTTCGTGCCCTCCGCCTGCGGTGGCGGTGGCTCCTGCGCGCAGTGCAAGGTGAAGATCTTCGAGGGTGGCGGCAACATCCTGCCCACCGAGCTGAACCACATCACCAAGCGTGAAGCCAAGGAATGTGACCGGCTGTCCTGCCAGGTGTCGGTCAAGCAGAACATGAAGATCGAGATTCCGGAGCATGTCTTCGGCGTCAAGAAGTGGGAGTGCACGGTGCGCTCCAATCACAACGTAGCGACCTTCATCAAGGAGCTGGTGCTTGAGCTGCCCGAAGGTGAGCGTGTGAACTTCCGCGCGGGTGGCTACATCCAGATCGAATGCCCGCCGCACAAGATCGATTACAAGGATTTTCTGATCGAAGAGGAGTACCGCGAGGATTGGGACAAGTTCAATCTCTGGCAGTACAAGTCGGTCAGCAGCGAGCCGGTGGAGCGCGCCTACTCGATGGCAAACTACCCCGAGGAGCTGGGCATTATCATGCTCAACGTGCGTATCGCCAGCCCGCCACCGCGGATGCCGGATGTGCCTGCCGGCAAGATGTCCAGCTACATCTTCAATCTCAAGCCGGGTGACAAGGTCACGATTTCCGGTCCGTTCGGAGAATTCTTCGCGCGCGACACCGACAAGGAGATGGTGTTCATAGGCGGTGGCGCGGGCATGGCGCCAATGCGCTCGCATCTGTTCGATCAGCTGATGCGGATCAAGACCAAGCGCAAGATTTCATTCTGGTACGGCGCACGCTCCAAGCGCGAAATGTTCTATGTCGAGGACTTTGATCGTCTGGCGGCGGAGAACCCGAATTTCGAATGGCATGTAGCGCTGTCCGAGCCACAGCCCGGCGACAACTGGACGGGCTACACCGGTTTCATCCATAACGTGCTCTTCGAGAACTATCTCAAGAACCACAAGGCGCCGGAGGACTGCGAGTACTACATGTGCGGTCCGCCGGTGATGAATGCCGCCGTGATCAAGATGCTGCTGGACCTGGGGGTCGAGCGCAAGGACATCATGCTCGACGACTTTGGCGGCTAGCCCGCGCTTGTCGTCGGCGCACATCAGGCACACACTCGGGCCATGGCTACATTCCTGGCGGTACTCGTGCTGTTCAGCCTCGCGCTCGCCGGTCTCGGCTTGGGTTGGCTGGTGCGTGGCCGGGAGCTGAAGGGGACCTGTGCCAGCCAGTCCGCGTTTACCGGGGGTGTCTGCGAGGTTTGCGGCAAGACCGAAGCCTGCGACAGCGCACCAGAAAAAGATCTGAAGTGATCCGTTAGCGTTACAAGGGGGAGCCCATGCTGCACTCGATCACGGTAAAGGACTTCATGACGGCCAGTCTGGTCACCTTCACCCCGGATATGGATGTGATGTCGGCCATCCACAAGCTGGTTGAGAAAGGCATATCCGGTGCCCCGGTGCTCGATAGCTTGGGCAATGTGGTCGGCGTGCTGTCCGAGCACGACTGCTTGAAGGTCGGGCTGCATGCCAGCTACCACGGCGTGCTAGGTGGGCGGGTAGCCGAGTTCATGTCCAAGACCCCGGTCACCGTCGACGTCGAACTCAGTATTCTTGAGCTTGCCGAGATGTTCGTGGCCAAGCCGTACCGCCGATATCCGGTGGTCGAGGACAACCGCCTGGTCGGACAGATCTCCCGCTCCGACGTGTTGCGGGCGATAGACAAGATCAACGACAGCTCCAACGCCTGAGGCGGCCGGCCGTCGCGGAACATACTTTCGTGGCCCGGCTTTTTGGCATACCGTGTAGCGGTACTCCTTCCACCGATTCGCCCGGAACTGCGGCATGGCCCTGCTGAGCTTCGAAACCCTCAAACAATTTGCAAGCATCAGCCCGCGGGAGGAGCTTTATCGTCTGCTGGTGACGCCAGAGCTGGAAGAGATGTTTGCACGTATCCCCAAGCCGGTCGGCAGCTTTGGCTACGATGCCTGGGGGTATAACGAGAACACGGCCCGCCTGAGCCTGGGCATCGTCAAGTGGCTCTACGAGAAGTACTTTCGTGTCGAGGCCATCGGGCTTGAGAATGTGCCGGCCCATGGGCGCTTGCTCGTGATTGCCAACCATTCCGGACAACTGCCGATGGATGGCCTGCTGATCGGTTACGCGCTGGCCACCAATCCAAACGGACCGCGTGCCCCGCGGGCAATGATCGAGCGATTCTTTCCGACCGTGCCGTACTTGGGGAATCTGCTCAATAGCATGGGCGCGGTGATCGGTGATCCGCTGAACTGCAGCAAGATGCTGGAGCAGGACGAAGCGATCATCGTGTTTCCGGAAGGCGTGCGCGGATCGGGCAAGCTGTACAAGCATCGCTATCAGCTGCAGCGGTTTGGCAACGGCTTCGTACACCTTGCGATGGCGCACAAGACGCCGGTTGTACCGGTGGGGGTCGTGGGCTGCGAGGAGACCATGCCGTCCATCGCCAACATCGCCCCCCTAGCGCGGCTGCTGGGTATTCCCTATGCGCCGGTGGCCTTGCCGGTACCGCTACCGGCCCGGGTATATCTCAATTTCGGGGAGCCGCTGCACTTTGCGGGGCCCGCAAGCGACGAGGAAGGCGTGACCGCGCACGTGGAGCAGGTCAAGGACCGCATCCGCGATCTGATTGACGCGGGGCTGCGCCAGCGCACCAAGATTTACTGAAGAAGACAACGGATGTCCGACAAGAAGACCGTACTCGTTACCGGAGCTGCTGGCAGTCTGGCCAAGCGCGTCATTGCACGGCTGCATGGGCGCTACAACGTGATCGCCGTGGACTTCAGGCGCAAGGTCGAGACCGATGCCGAGATTCCCTCCTACAAGGTCGAAATCCACAAGCGCGACTTCGAAGACATTTTTCGACGGCACAAGGTAGACGCGGTCGTGCATATCGGCCGCATCTTTGCGCATGAGTCAGACCGCATGCGGCGGTATAACGCCAACGTGCTGGGTGGCAAGAAGCTGATCGAGCTGTGCCAGAAATACAAGGTCAGACAGCTGATCGTGCACTCCACCTACTTCGTCTATGGGGCGTCCGCGTACAACCCGGCGCTTCTGGACGAGGATGCGCCGCTGAAGGCGGGTGAAGTCACACAGGATCTGATTGATTCTGTGGAGCTGGAAAGCCTGGCACAGATCTATCTGTGGAAGGCGCCTGAACTGAACATCACGATCCTGCGCCCTTGCAATGTGCTTGGCCCAGGCGTCAAGAACAGCATGTCGTTGCTGCTGTCGCGGCCGCTGGTGCCGGTGTTGATGGGCTTCTCGCCGCTGATGCAGTTCCTGCACGTCGACGACATGGCGGACGCGATGGTCGTCGCCTTCGAGCAGAACCGGCGCGGAATCTACAACGTGGCTCCGGACGACTGGGTCGCTTACCAGGACGCGGTCGAGCAGTGCGGTTGCCGGCGATTGCCCGTGCCGTCGATTCCGCCTGCGTTTCCCAAGTTGGTCAGCAGCCTGCTCAACTGGAACGCATTCTTTCCGCCGTATCTGATCAACTACTTCAAATACCCGGTCATCATCGACGGCCGGCATTTCCGCGAGACCTTCAACTGGAAACCGCGGCGCAATCTCAACGACATATTCAGCTACTACCGCAAGAACAAGCTGCTCGCGGCGTGATGTCGCTGCAATTCATGCTTGATTAACCGTCACTTCACTACAATAGGCGGCTCAGTTCGTGGCCTAAGGAGATCGAAATGGCAAAGCAGAAGCCGAAAGAGAAAGTCACCAAGATCGATATTGGCATCGACAAGAGCGGGCGCAAGGCCATCGCGGACGGCCTGTCGCGGCTGCTTGCCGACGAATACACCTTGTATCTGAAGACCCACAACTTCCACTGGAACGTGACGGGTCCGATGTTCAACACGCTGCACCTGATGTTCGAGACCCATTACACCGAGGCGGCACTTGCGGTAGATCTGGTCGCCGAGCGCATCCGCGCACTCGGCTTCCCGGCTCCAGGCACCTACAAGCAGTACGCGGCGCTGTCGTCCATCCGCGAAACCGAGGGGCAGCCCGAGGCGATGGAAATGGTGCGATTGCTGGTTCAGGGGCATGAAGCCTGCGCCAAGACCGCGCGCTCGGTGTTCCCGGTGGCGGAGCAGTCGTCGGACGAGCCGACCTGCGATCTGTTGACTCAGCGGATGCAGCTGCACGAAAAGACTGCGTGGATGCTGCGCTCACTGCTGGAGTGATCCACTAGCGGTTTGCGGTGCGGCGGCTGAGATATCCAGTCGCGGGGGGCGCGGAGAGGCGGTGCGGGGAGGGGGACTCCATTGAGCGGTCAGGCAGTTCGTGAAGGTGGCGGCAGCGCGAGTGTGCCGCTGCTCGCGGTGCGTCAGTTGCGGGTGCAGTTCAAGCTGCGCTCATTTGTCCCGTGGCGCTCGTCGGCACTACTGCGCGCCGTAGAGGACATCAATTTCAATCTGTATGCGGGCGAGACCCTGAGCTTGGTCGGGGAGTCGGGCTCAGGCAAGACCACGCTTGCGCGGACGTTGATCGGCTTGCAGCAGGCAAGCTCGGGCTCTATCCGCTACGCGGGGCAGGAGCTGATCAAGCTGGCACCGAAGCAATGGCAGCCTTTGCGCCGCGAAATACAGATGGTGTTTCAGGACCCATTGACCAGTCTCAACCCGCGCATGCGGGTGCTGAATGCTGTAGCCGAACCTCTGAAGGCCTTGCATCCGGAGCTGGATCGCAAGCAGCGCGAATTGCGTGCCGCGGAGATGCTGGAACGTGTCGGTATAGCGGCCGAACAGCATCGCCGACGCCCCGGCGAGTTTTCGGGGGGGCAGTGCCAGCGCATCGCCATAGCGCGGGCCCTCGTGGTGCGGCCGCGCCTGTTGATCTGCGATGAGATCGTGTCCTCGCTGGATGCCTCGGTGCAGGCACAGATACTCAATCTACTGGTTGATCTGCAGCGAGAGTATGGACTGGCGTTGCTGTTCATCGCGCATGATCTGGCAGTGGTGCGGCACCTCAGCCATCGGGTCATGGTGATGTACCTGGGCCGCGCAATGGAACAGGCCCCCGCCGAGCAACTGTTTACCCAGCCGCGACATCCCTATACCCGCGCGCTGTTGGCCGCGGTACCGGGCAGCAACGCCCCGGTGGAGCACCATCTGCTGGATGGCGAGGCCCCCAGCCCGGCGCATCCACCGCCGGGCTGCGTGTTTGCGACCCGGTGTCCGATGGCGGATGAGCAGTGCGCGCGCCGAGTGCCGCATTCCCGACGCTTTGCCGATGGCGGTATGTCCGCCTGTCACTACGCCGTCGACGCCGCGTAGAGCGGATTCCCCAAGCGCGCCCGGCGCGCCGACATGCCGATCCCGAATCAGCCGCAGCGCGGATTCTTGCCTTGTGACCGCGCCTGCTCGTAGTACGGCAGCGATTTCGGCATATGATTGTTGAGGTCCTTGATCCGCGACTCATTGGACGGATGGGTGGACATGAATTCCGGCGGCGCATTGCCGCCATTGGCGCGCCCCATGTTGACCCACAGTGCCGGCGCCTGCCGGGGATCGAAGCCGGCCTTGGCCATCAGGTCCAGCCCAAGAATGTCGGCTTCAGTTTCGTCGCCGCGGCCGTAGGGCATCAGCAACAGCAGATTGGCGCCCATGCCGATCATGTCCGGCGATACGCCGGTGACCGCACTGCCTAGAGACACGCCGAGTTGCGCCGCCATCTGGTTGGAAACGCGTGCAGCTGAATGCCCGGCCAGCACGTGTGCAACTTCATGGCCGATGACTGCCGCGAGCTGGTTCTGGTTGTCGGCCACCTTGAGTAGCCCGGTGAATACGCCGATCTTGCCGCCCGGCAGGGCGAAGGCATTGACCTCCTTGGAGTCGAATACCTGGACCTCCCAGCTGCCACCGACTTCGCGCACGACCGCGTTGGCCACGCACTGCACATAGGCATTGGCCTTGCCGTCCTTGCTGGGCGGGGTCTTGGTCTTGAGCTGCTGGAACGCGGTGGCGCCCATTTGCGCCATCTCGGCATCCGACACCAGCTTCAACTGGGTACGACCGGTAGGTGAGGTGACACAGCCGACGGCAAGTATGCCAGCCGCACAGGCGGTGCCGACTGCAAGTATCCAATGCCGGGTCATGAAGAATCTCCGTGAGGGTGATGCGCAGGCGCGGATGATAGTCAAAATGAACTTGAATCAGGTGTGAATCAACCGGTGAACATCTTCTTCATGCCGGCGCTGGACACGCTGGTGCCGCCGAGACTCCAGCCCCCATCAACCGGAATCACGGTGCCGGTGACGTAGGCCGCCATCGGGCTGGCAAGCCACAGGCAGCAGTCGGCGATTTCCTGCTTGGTGCCGAATCGCTGCAATGGTACCGACGCGGCCACCAGATGCTCGGCCTCCGGAGTGGGTGCCAGGCGTTTCATGCCTTCGGTCTCGGCGATCGGCCCCGGCACAACGGAGTTGATGCGCACACCCATCGGACCCCATTCAATCGCCCCTACGCGCGTAATCATGTCGACGCCCGCTTTGGCGGCACAGACATGCATCTGGAACTCCATGGCGTTGTAGGCCTGCGGAGCGGAGATATTGATCAGGCTGGCGCCAGGCTTGGTCAGGTAGGGGAAGGCCGCGCGCAACACATGGAAGGTGCCGAGCAGATCGATATCGATAACCGATTTGAAGCCGTTGGCAGAGATGCCCATCGCCGGCGCCGGAAAATTGCCAGCGGCCCCCGATACCAGTACATCGATGTTTCCGAGCTGAGCATGCGTGTCCTTCAACACCGTTTCGATGGCGGCAGCGTCGCGCACATCCGCGGCCCAGCCGACTACTGCGCCGCCGTGACCTTTCAACTCGGCGACAGCGGCATCGACCTTGTCTTGCTTGCGTGAAATCACCGCAAGCCGGGCACCGGCACGGGCAAATGCATGCGCGATACCGAGATTGATGCCGCTGGTGCCGCCGGCGACAAAGACAGTCTTGCTGCTGAAATCAAAAGGGGATGTCACGACACACTCCTAAAGGTTGAACGCCCACGTATGCGAAGTATCAGCGCGCTCATCGACAGTAGCCACAACGACCACAAGCCGAAGCTGCCGCCACCACCGGACCCGCTCCCAGAGGGGGCGGGTGGCGGCGCGGTGACTCCCGTCAATGTCAGGCTGCGGTCGCTGCCACCGGTATCGGTCGTGGCGCGCCCGGCGTCATCCTCATAGCCAGACCAACCCGAGTTCCAGTCAGCAACGCTGGCAGGATCGGCGTCCAAAGCTTGGCCGCTGGCATCTTGAACAGATACGCGTAGCGATAGCTGCTGCGCGCTGGCCGCACGCGCGCTGAGGCGCAGCGTCAGTGCATACGCATCGTCGGCGTAGCGCAGGTGCCCGTCCGCTCCGTTGGCCGCCGTTTGCCGCCATCCCGAGACCGGCGCGGCGAGGGTCTCCTGGAACGCCTGGCCTGCGGCATCGGTGCCGACCAGCGCAACCTGCGGTGCCAAAGGCACCGTCTGTCCGCTGAGTTGTGTGACATTGCCGGCATCATCGCGCACCCGCATGGGCTTGTTGAATGCCAGCCGCAACTGATAGTCGGTGTCCGCGCGCAGTGCCCGCAGGTGCTGCTGTTCCAGCCCCCTGCGCGCGCCAGTGACGGGCCGGTTGGCGGCGTAGCTCAGCGTGCCGCTAGCCAGCTCACGCAGCTCGGCGGCGATCAATGCGGGTGGTCCCGCCATGCGGTATAGCGCCGACAGATTGGCTGCCGTCAGTTCCTCGCGGACGCGTGCGATCTGATTGGCCGGCAATACAAAGCCGTCATGGTGATAGCCGAAGCCCCCGTACTCGCTGCCGCCGTTGCTGCCGGGTTCGATCTCCAGTGTGTAGCTGGGGATCTGCAAGCGATAGCCGAAGTACTCGTCCGTGCTGCCGATGCCGATGCCAGCGGGGGTCGGGTCGTAGGGATAGTCGCGGCCGCTGCCGGCCCGCGCAGCCAGACGCATGGTGTTGGCCAGCGACCGCGCGACAGCGTCGCGTCGCGCACTGCCGGTCTCCACTCCGTAGTAGATTCGGCTGAACGAATGCACATCAACGAACAGGCGTAGCCGCGACTCGGGTCCCAGGGCCGCGGCCGCGTATAGCGCCCGGGATTCGCTTTCCGAGCCGGCGCCGGCGCCGCGATGGAGTAGCGATCCAACATCCGCCGAGTTCTGATTGTTCGATGCGAAGAAAGGCGGGTGGTTGCGGTTCAGGTCAATGCCGCCCATGCCGTCGGCAACACATCCTGCTTGCACGGCAGCGCACAGCGTTTCGTCAACGTCACGCATG
>JBFJKG010000014.1:0-14393 GCA_041635075.1 Solimonas sp. | reverse complement strand
GCCCAAAGCAGCATTGCCAGACCCGCCACCCAGGACAGACGCCGATGCCAGCGCCGCATTTTCAGGCTCAAGCGCCCAGCTCCAGCCGCAGCCCGCCGAACAGCGCGCGCCCTTCGCCTGGATAGAAGATGTTGCGATTACCCGCAGTGCTGAAATCGGTCGTGGCCGACACGCTGGAAATATAGCGCTCGTCACCAAGGTTCCGCGCCTCCAGGAACAGGCTGATACCGCGCGGCAACTCGACGCCTGCAGAAAGCCCCCAAACCGTATAACCAGGCACAGCTTTGGTGTTGGCGTAATCAACCGGGGTGGCCGACATGGCCCGCTCAACACTCGGCGCCAGATACCAGCCCGAGGGATGCTGATAGCGAAGGCTGGCCTGGTAGTAGTGCTGAGGCTGACCCGCGAGCTGATTGTCGCCGTAGTCCCGATCATCATCGAAATGAAAATCGGAATAGGTGTAGGCCTGCCGCAGTCTCAGCGCATCACCGCTGACGCCCACACCCTCGAACAACAGGACTTCGAGACCTGCTTCCAACCCTTGATGCACGGTGCGAGCGGCGTTGAACTGTATCGCCACGGTGGGCGAGCAGGCCTTCTGCAGCATCTCGTCCCGCAACTCTGCGCGATACACCGCCAGATCCCACTGCCAGCGACCCTGTTCGCCGCGGCTTCCCAGTTCGGCGGTCCAGGCGCGCTGCGCATCGAGATCGGCAAATCCGCCGACCCCGGTGCCGTCACAGCTGCCTACTGCAGAAGTCTGATTCAGGTCGCTGAAGATCGGTGGCTCGAAGCTGCGGCTGAGGTTCGCGAATACCTGCATCTGCGGCCGCAACTGCCACAACACGCCCAGCTTGGGATTGACGCCGTTGAAGTCCTCCTGGGCGGATTCGCTGGCATTGCGCCGGTCGCGGAAGTCGCGCTCGGCGTGCACGCCCTGGACGCTACTGATCAGCGCCAGATCAGAACCCAGCCACAGTCGATGCTCTGCATACAGCGTCAGCTCGGACGCTTCTTCGTCGCCATCGGACAACAGGCTCCCGCGGTGGCCACCGTCATTGGTGAACAAACGGGCGCGATTGATTCCGGCGCCGACGCGCGCGCCCACCTGGAGATCATTGCGGTACCCACCCCACTGCCGCGAGGTATCCCAGTGGACAAAGCCGCCGAAGAAATCACCCACTTGGTCCACCAGAACCCCGGTAACCGGGTGATATAGCTTCTTGTGGAAATAGTAGGCCCCGGCTTCCAAGTGGCCGTTTTCCAGATCAAACCGCGTCTTGTTGGCCAATCGCACGGAATCCACGTCACGGCCGGTGTCAAACTGCGTGGCCGTCGGCACCACCAACCGCGGCGCGCGCACTGCGGTCTCGTAGTCCAGCGTGCCAGGCAACTGCTGATTGATGTCGTTGAGATTCAGGTAGAAGCGCGTCTGCACGCCGTCACGGAACTGGTAGCCGACATTGCCGCTGAGCCGGCGATTATCCGTGTGGCTCTGCTCGCGGAAGCCATCGGCCTGATTCGCTGTCACTGCCGCGTACCCGTCCCAGGAACCCAGCACCTTCGAAATCGCCAGATGCTCGCGATAGGTATCGAAGCTGCCACCCTCCACTCGCACCTGCATGGGCTGGTTCACGGTTAGCGCCGTCGGCATCACCAGATTGACCGCGCCACCCAAGGTGGAACTGCCGTACCTGAGCCCGTTGGCACCCTTGTAGACCTCAAGGTAGCGCACAGCCAGCGGATCCACCTCCTGAAAATCGCCAAAGCCATCCGGAAGATTCACGGGGACGCCATCCTGCAGCAGCAGGATGCCGCGCAGATGGTTGGAACGGCCCAGCCCGGATCCGCGTACCGACAAGCGAACCTCTTCGGCGAACCGCTGCTGCGCAAATACGCCGGGCACCTCCCGCAGCATGTCGCGGACGTTCAATGCGTAGCGATGTTCATAGTCCTCGGCCGTCACCAGACTGACGGCACCGGGAATCGACCTCAGCGAATCGCGCGCGCGATCCACTGCGCGACCGGCAATGGGGGCCGCCTCCACGATGACATCGGGCAAATCCGTGGGGGTATCTGCATCAACAACGTGATCTGCAAACGCGGGCACGCACGACATCAGACAGCACAGCGCAGCCACCGGGTGGCGCGCAACAAAGTTCGACATGGGAAACTCCTGAGTGCGGCGTTGGCGCCGCAATGATGGGAGCGCGGACGAACCGCGCGACAGGACTCAGGTGTGGATCGGTGGACCTCGCGCAAAGTAGGCGCGACCCGCTTCGCCGGTCAGGCCTGCATGGTCGACAGCCGGCGGCGATTCGGAAACCGATGAGATGAGGGGCAGCTTGATCGCTGTTGTCGGCAGCGCAGCCATCCCGACGGATACGCCAAACGGACAGTCCAGCGAGCCATGCGCCAGCGTCGTCTTGGCATCCGCGGGCCAGGCAGCCTGCAGCCCTTGTGATGTGCACAGCACCACCGACATGCCCTGCACACCAAACGCCGGCATGACACCAGGAGCAAGCAGGCCGCGCGCTACGACGAACAGCAGCAGCCACCCGAACAGGGCGGTATCGCGCAGCTGACGTAGTGGGTGCAGGGACATCAGGATTCGCAGGCAATCATCGGCGGAGCCGATCTTAGCCGACCAGCGCGCGCACACGCTCCCGCGTAGGCGCCAGCACTACACCCCGTTCGCAGACGATGGCGTCTATCAACTCCGCCGGCGTGACATCGAATACCGGATTGAAAGCATCGTAACCCTGCGGTGCGATCGCCTGGCCGCGGAACTCGGTAAGTTCGGCTGCAGCACGCTCTTCGATCGGAATTTCGGCACCGCTGCGGCAGCGCAAATCGAAGGTGCCGGTCGGGGCCACCACCATGAACCTGACGCCGTGGCGCTTCGCCGCCACCGCCAGCGCATAGGTGCCGATCTTGTTGGCCGTATCTCCGTTCTCGGCGATGCGATCGGCACCCACGATCACCCAGGCAATCGGCATTCGGCTCATCAGGTGCGCGGCGGCGCCATCGGCAAGCAGCTTGGACGGAATGCCTTCCTGCTGGAGCTCCCATGCGGTCAGGCGCGCCCCCTGCAGCCAGGGGCGGGTTTCGGTGTTGTAAACGCACCCCAGGCCTTTGGTTGCATGCGCCGTGCGGATCACGCCCAGTGCGGTGCCATGGCCTCCGGTCGCCAGTGCACCGGTATTGCAATGAGTGATCACCAAGGCGTCCTTGTCGATCATCGCAGCGCCCAGCTCACCCATGCGCAGGTTCTGCCGCAGGTCCTCGTCATGAATGGCGATGGCCTCGCGCTCTAGCCGGTCCACATCCGGGTCAGACAACCAGACGCTCCGCAGGCGCTCCAACGCCCAGCGCAGGTTCACTGCCGTGGGACGGGACGCTGCCAGTACCGCAGACGCCCGGTCAAAACTTTCGCGATCGGCGCGTACCGCCATCACCAGGCCATAGGCGGCAGCAATGCCGATGGCGGGCGCACCGCGCACCGCCATCGCGTGTATGGCCGCAGCCACATCGCCGGGGGTCGTGCATTCCAGATATCGCACGGTCTGCGGCAGCTCGCGCTGGTCCAGCAGGCGCAGCAGCGGCGAGCGCCACTGAATCGGGGTCACGGCCGAGGACGCAGGAGAGGACATGGCGGGCCTTCCGGTAAACTTGGGGGCGTCATTCTAATCGCCCGCCACCTGATCCGATGCACACCCCCAACGTCGATGTCGATTTACTGGTCGCCCCCCGCTGGCTGGTGCCAATCGATTCGCACGGCACGGTGCTGGAACAGCATGCGCTGGTCGTCGACGCTGGCCGAATTGTGGCGTTGCTGCCGCTGGCTGAGGCACGCACGCAATACCGACCACGCCAGACGCTGACGCTGGAGCAGCACGCGGTGTTGCCCGGCCTGGTCAACTGCCATTCCCACGCGCCCATGGCGTTGATGCGTGGCATCGCCGACGATCTGCCGCTGATGGACTGGCTGCAAGGCCATATCTGGCCAGCCGAGGCGGCTCACGTCAGTGCGGAATTCTGCGCAGACGGGGCACGGCTTGCGTTTGCCGAGATGATTCGCGCCGGCGTGACCTGCGTGAATGACATGTATTTCTTTCCTGACGCCATCGCCAACGCGGCTGAGGCGATCGGTCTGCGTGCCACCGTTGGCTTGATCGTGCTTGACTTCCCCTCAGCTTGGGCCAACAACGCCGACGAGTACATCCACAAGGGCCTGGAGTTGCATGACCAGTTGCGCGACAAGCCGCTGATCAGAACCCTGTTTGCACCCCACGCGCCGTACACGGTGTCGGATGCGCCGCTAACCAAGGTCCGTCAGTACGCCACGGAACTGGGCATCGGCATCCACATGCATCTGCACGAGACCGAGGGCGAAGTCGCCATGGCGGTCGAGGCCACCGGCAAGCGCCCCTGGCAGCGCTTACGCGAGCTGGAGCTTCTGGGTCCCGACTTCCTTGCCGTGCACATGACGCAGATGACGGTCGACGAGATTGCGGAGGCGGCCCAACTGGGTGTTCATGTCGCGCATTGCCCGGAATCCAATCTCAAGCTTGCCAGCGGATTCTGTCCGGTGCACGCCCTCAGGCAGGCGGGCGTCAACGTGGCGCTAGGCACTGACGGGGCCGCCAGCAACAATGATCTCGACCTGATGGGCGAGATGCGCACGGCCGCGCTGTTGGCCAAGGCGGTTGCCGGCGATGCGCGCGCGCTGCCTGCGCCGGATGCCCTGCGGATGGCAACGCTGGGTGGCGCACGGGCGCTGGGCCTCGATGCCGAGACCGGCTCGCTCACCCCAGGAAAATCCGCCGACTTCATTGCCGTGGACCTTGGCGCCGTCAACACCCAGCCGGTGTACAACGTGCTGTCGCAGCTGGTTTACGCCGCGAGCCGCGAGCAGGTAACACATAGCTATGTTGCTGGCCGCGCGCTGATGAGCGAGCGACAGCTCATGACCCTGGACGAACCCGCCGTGCTGGCCCGCAGCCAGGAATGGCGCCGCAAGATCAAAGCCTAATTCTCCGGTGCCTATAGATACTCCGGCACCCCTCCAATCCCGTTACACCACGAACGCGCCGTTTGCGCGATGAGCCTCTTGATGAACGTCGACCCCAAGGAAATTGCCAACTTTGACCGGCTTGCCTCGCGCTGGTGGGACCCGCGCGGCGAGATGGGGCCGCTGCACGCCCTGAACCCGCCGCGGGTGCGCTACATCACGCAGTCTGCAGGCACGCTCGCAGGGCGGCGCGCGGTCGACATCGGCTGCGGCGGCGGGCTGCTCAGCGAGGCGCTGGTAGCTGAAGGCGCGCAGGTCGTCGGAATCGATCTGGCGGAAGACGTCCTGGAGGTTGCGCGACTGCACAGTCTGGAATCCGGTCGCAAGGCGGAGTACCGCCAGATTTCGGCGGAGGCACTCGCCGAAGAGCAGCCAGAAAGCTTCGATCTGGTGTGCTGCCTGGAGATGCTGGAGCACGTGCCACAACCCCAATCCGTGGTTGCCGCCTGCGCGCGACTGGCCAAACCCGGTGGGACACTGGTGTTCTCCACCATCAATCGGAATCCAAAGGCGTTCGCGCTGGCCGTGCTGGGCGCCGAGTACGTGCTGAACCTTATCCCTCGCGGCACCCACGACTACGCCAAGTTCATCCGTCCCTCGGAACTGGATGCCTGGGCTCGGGCTGCCGGTCTTGAGGTCTGCGGCATCAAAGGTCTGCGCTACAACCCGGTGCTGCGCTCGGCCAAGCTGGCAGACGATATCGACGTCAACTACCTGATGCATTGCGCCAAGCCCGCATGAGTCGCCTTCCAATCAAGGCCGTCCTGTTTGATCTCGACGGCACGCTGGTGGATACCGCCCCGGACCTGGCGTATGCCGCGAACCTGGTTCGTGGCGAACTGGGGCTGGAGCCGCTGCCCGAGGCCGACTACCGACCGGCAGCTTCCGCCGGCGCGCGTGGCCTGCTCAAGGTTGCGTTGAACCTGACGCCTGAACACGCTGACTTCGCCCGCTATCGCGAGCGCTTTCTCGCCGGGTACCGTGCACATCTCAGCCGCAGCTCACGCCTGTTCACAGGCATGCCCGCGGTACTTGCGCAGATTCACCACATCGGTGCGGTATGGGGGGTCGTGACCAACAAGCCGGCCTGGTTGACGGGCCCGCTGATGGACCAGCTCAGCCTGAGCGCTGCATCCGCGGTCACTGTCAGCGGTGACGAGGTCGCCAAGGCCAAGCCAGCACCAGATGCCTTGCTTCATGCCTGCACGCTGATTGATGTCGAACCGCGCCACTGTGTATACGTTGGCGACGACCTGCGCGATATCGTCGCCGGCCGCGCGGCAGGCATGCGCACGCTGGCGGCTGATTGGGGCTACCTGGGTGAAGGCGGCCCCATCGATCGCTGGGGGGCGGACGCCGTGATCCGTACGCCCGAGGATCTGGAGCAGTGGCTCAGAGCAGCGACGTGAAGACCAACCGGCTCGACAGTCTGGATCGTACCGCGCAGCTGCTGCGCGGGCGCGCCAATCGTCACGCCTGGTTCGGTCTGTCGCTGTCGATTGCCGCCATCGTTATCGCAACCTTGCTGGCCAGCGGCTACAGCTATGGCGACTACAGTCTCTACAGCCTGATCGCAACGCAATCCGAGAATCCGGCCCTGTGGCTGCTGGATTGCATGCCGTTACTGTTTCTGGTGTGGGGCCAGTACATCGGCACCGTCATGTCCTACCAGGCCGGCGCGATGGTGCTGGACGAGACGCGTGAACTGCGGGACGAGGCCAGCCGCCTGCAGCACGAACTGCGGCGAGCGCCGCCCAGCGCGCGGGTCACGGATGACCTGGGGTTGCCGTCCAGACAGGCCCTGCTGGACCACTTGCGGGTGAGTGTTGGCGGCGGTGACGCGCAATGCGCGTTACTGGTGCTTTCCACCGATCAGTATCAGGACCTCCTGCTTGCTCAGGGAGACACCGTCGCGGCCGCGTGTTTGCGGCAGCTGCGTGATCGCCTGCGCGCCGCGCTCGACGACTCCACGATGCTGGCGCATCTGGGGCATGACCATTTCGCGGCGCTGCTGGCACTGCCCGCTGATGAGGATGCGGCCTTGCATGCGGCCGAACGTATCCAGAAGGCACTGGACCTGCCTCTGCAGATCGGGCGCAGTGCAATAAGCCTGCGCGCGAGCATCGGCATCGCGCTGTACCCGCAGCATGCCAGCGACATGGAAACGCTGCTACGCCACGCCGAATCCGCGACCTATGCCGCGCTGGGCGAACACCGCAGCTGCCTGGTCTATTCAGCGACGATGGATCAGCGCCGAGGCGAGCGAGCGCGCCTGCGCGCCGAGCTGTATGGCGCCTTGCATCATGACGGCCTCGGCGACGACTACCGGCTGCAGCACGCACTACAACCCGGGCTGCCAGCGCGTCTGCGCCTGGTCCCCTATTGGAACCACCCCAAGCGCGGACGTCTCGAGGAGGCCGATTTCATCGGCCTGCCCAATCATCTCAGCCTGACCCACGGCCTGAGTCTTTGGCTATTGCGTGAAGGCCTGAGCCGTATCGCGCAGTGGCGGTTCGCTGCCGCTCACACAGCGCTGGGATTGGTGCTGCGCCTGCCCGATGCTGCAGCAACCCAACTCGACCTGCCCGAGATCGTCCTGCGCCTGATGCGCTCCCATGATCTCCCGGCGTCTGCCCTGACACTGGAATGGCCAGAGTCTGCGTTGATCGCGAC
Organism: Solimonas sp.; assembly: GCA_041635075.1. Classification (GTDB taxonomy): domain Bacteria; phylum Pseudomonadota; class Gammaproteobacteria; order Nevskiales; family Nevskiaceae; genus Solimonas. The sequence goes on along the minus strand of JBFJKG010000014.1, from coordinate 6,646 downwards.
CAGTGACACTTACCGACAGAATCTGGCTGCGCTACGCGCCGCCGGCGTGCATCTGGCAGTCAGCGGCGTCGGCGCGCCAGGCACTTCGGCACAGTGCGCGCTCTATTTTCCGGTGGACGAAGCGCTATTGAGCCCGCAGTTGCTCGGCACAGCTCTGCAGGAGACCGCCGCGGAACGTGCGCTTTTCAGTCTGGTTAGCGAACTGCGTGAGCGCAGCCAGTGTGTCGTATTCGCTGGTGTTGACACCCCCCGCGCGCGGCAACTGATTGTGCAGACTGACGGCCAGTACGCCGAAGGCGCCGCGATTCTGCATCCGATGTCACCCGAAGCCGTTGAACGCTGGTTGCGCCAGCCCGCGGCCTGACCCACCCCAACAGTCCCCATTTCCATGAGCAAAGTCCCCGAGAACTACACCCCTCCTGCAAAGGCGTTCGAGGGCCGCCGCATTCTGATTACCGGTGCCGGTGATGGCCTCGGCCGTGCCACTGCGCTGGCCTGTGCGGGGCTGGGAGCCCAGGTCGTATTGCTCGGCCGCACAGTAAAGAAGCTGGAAGCTGTGTACGACGCCATTGAAGCCGCAGGCGGCACCACCCCGGCCATTTATCCCCTGCATCTGGCCGGCGCCAGCTGGAAGGACTATGCCGAACTGGCCGCAACGCTGGAGCGCGAGTTCGGCGGCCTGGATGGCCTCGTGCACTGCGCAGCGCACTTCAAGAGCTTCTCGCCGTTGCAGGACATTGATGCCAAGGAGTGGCTGGAGACGTTACAGGTCAACCTCACCGCTGCATTCGCGCTGACCCGGCATTGCATGCCGCTGCTGGCAGCAGCGGATGACGCCTCGGTGGTGTTCGTATCCGACCGCCAGGGACGTGAATCACGTGCATTTGGAGGTGCCTACGCCGTATCCAAGGCCGCAATCGAGCAGATGATGCGCGTCTGGGCAGCAGACCTTGAGGGCAACCCGCAGCTGCGTATCAACAGCTATGACCCGGGCCCGATGCGCACCGCGCTGCGTCTCAAGGGCTTTCCGGGCGAGACGCTGGAACAGTCACCGCCGCCTGAGGCAGCCGTCCCGAAGCTGTTATGGCTGCTGGGACCAGATAGCCGCGGCGTCAGCGGCCACGCCCTCTAGAGGCAGTGCCCGCTGCGGCGTCTAGCGCCGCGTACGGGTCGGCCTTTTCGACGGTGGTCGTGCAGCGGTCTTGGCCGGTGCGCGGCGCGGCGTCCCGTCCGCCGAACGTCCCTGTTTCGCGACATCCTTGCGATCGACATTGCGGCTTGCCTTGACCGCACGCGGCGTGCGCGTGCGGTCACCGGCACCGGAACGCGCCTCGGCACGACCGGCACCAGGCCGCTTGCCGTCGGCGGCACTGCGATCTCGGCGCCCGCTCGGCGGCGCAGCTGCGGCAGCTTTGGCTGCGACCCGCGGCGCACCTCTGCCATCACCCCTGTTACGGCGGCCGCGCTGCTCCTCGAAGTCGTCCTCGAGCTCCCGCTCCCTGCGCTCCTGCGCGCGATTGCGAGGGCCACCCTTGGCCACCGGCGCGGCACGTACGAACGGACGTGGCGGCTTGGCAAACGCGGGTTCGCCTTCGCCGCGCGCCGCACTACGACGACGGGCGGGTTTGGGCGCGACCGCCGCCTGCATGCCAACAACGTCCAGCAATGCCAGCAGCTCCTGTTCAGTCGCCTCGCGCGCAGTACCCGACTTGATGCCGCGCCCCAGCTCCAGCGGCCCGTAAGCGGTGCGGATCAGTCGGCTGACCTGGAGGTCCTGCGACTCGATCATGCGTCTCACGAATCGATTGCGGCCCTCGCGCACCACCACCCGGAACCACTGATTGGCACCCTCGCCGTCTTCGTTCTCGCCAGGCCCCATGCTGACGAATCGCCCGACGCCGTCCTCCAGTTCGACACCGGCAGTCAGCCGCTGGACAACCGCAGCATCCACGGTACCAAGCACACGCACCGCATACACCCGGGGAATCTCGAAGCTGGGGTGCGTCAGTCGCCGCGCCAGTTCGCCATCATTGGTGAACAGCAGCAAGCCTGAGGTATTGAGATCCAGGCGCCCGACCGCAATCCAGCGCCCATGCTTCAAGGCCGGTAGCTTGCGAAAAACGGTGCGACGTCCTTCGGGGTCATCACGCGTGACGATCTCGCCCACGCGTTTCTTGTACAGCAGCACCCGCGGCGGCTCCGGACTCATCGCCAGCGAAACGGGACGGCCGCTGACCCGGATCTGATCCCCTGGCGTCACCGGCTGACCTATCGTCGCCGGCCGGCCATTAACCGTGATTTCCCCAGCGCCTATCAGGCGCTCGACTTCCCGCCGCGAAGCAATACCCGCGGTGGCCAGCGCCTTCTGTATGCGTTCAGACACGACACTCTCTCATGCAACGTTTGTCACCGCGCAGGAGCAGCGGCGCGCTCGGCACTGCCAGTGTGCATTCAGCCATCAATGCACAGTTGTATCGGGTGGCGTGGCATCGGCCCCCGACTCAGCATCGGAATCAGACTGTTCAGCCGCTGCGACCGGCTGCGATTCATGCAGCTGCTGTCCCAGCCGAGCGAGCGCCGCTTCCAGCTGTTGCGGGTCCTTGATCTCCGGCAGTGCGGGCAGATCGTCCAGCGACTTCAGGTTCAAATCATCCAGCAGCTGCTGAGTGGTGCCAAACAGTGACGGCCGGCCGGGCACTTCCTTGACGCCCACCTCGCGAATCCAGCCTCGGTCCAGCAAGGTACGGACGATGTTTGGAGACAGCGCCACGCCGCGGACCTCTTCAATCTCGCCGCGCGTAACCGGCTGTCGGTAGCACACCAGCGCCAGCGTCTCGAGCAACGCCCGCGACAAACGTGGCGGCTTCTCCTGATACAGCCGCGCGACCCACTCGCCGTAGTCGGCACGAACCTGGATGCGCCAACCGCTCGCGACTTCACGCAGCTCCGCCGCGCGACCCTCGAAGCTGGCGGCAAGACGATCCAGCGCGTCGCGCAAATCCTTCTTGCCAACCCCCAACTCGTTAGCCAGCAGGCGATGCAACTGCTCCACTGACAAGGGAAGCTCTGAAGCCAGCAGCAGCGCTTCGATGATGTGATCCAGTTGCGCCGGCACCTCAGGTGCCGTCAGCAATGGCAGATCATCAGTCGATGCCTCGGCGTCGTCGTTAGGATTCTCGTTCTCTTCATTCATAGGTCGTTCTCATCTTCGACCGCGGCGCGGGGCGCCGCGATGGATACCTGCAGCGGCGAGAAAGGTCCTTCCTGATACAAATCCAGCATGGCCGACTTGCTCAATTCCAGCACAGCCAGGAAACACACGACCAGCCCCAGACGGCCTTCTTCAGGATCCATCAGGTCGTGCAACTGCGCGGGGCCGCGCTGCAAGCGCAGCAGGATGTTCGACATGCGCTCACGCACGCTCAAAGGCTCGCGCGAGATCTCATGGTGCGTATACAGTGCCGCGCGCTCCATCACGTCACGGAATGCCAGCACCAGTTCGCGCAATCCGGGCTTGGGTACCTGCGCGGACTGCGGAATGACTTCCGGGCGCGCCTGCGCCATGAACAGATCGCGGCCAACTCGTGGCATCTTCTCGATGGATTCGCCAGCCACCTTGAAGCGCTCGTATTCCTGCAGGCGGCGCACCAGTTCCATGCGCGGGTCGCCCTGCTCCTCGGCTTCATCCGGCGGCGGCCGTGGCAGCAGGATCCGCGACTTGATCTCGGCCAGCAGCGCCGCCATCACCAGATACTCGGCGGCCAGCTCCAGCTTCATCTCACTCATCATGCCGATGTAGGCAATGTACTGCTGCGTGATCTTCAGCACCGGAATATCGAGGATGTTCAGGTTCTGCTTGCGGATCAGGTACAGCAGCAGATCGAGCGGCCCTTCGAAGGCATCCAGAAACACTTCCAGCGCATCCGGCGGGATGTACAAGTCCTCGGGCAGCTTGTCGAGCGCCTGCCCATGGACCTTGGCATGGTGCAGCGCTGCCTCCTCCGTTGCCGGTGCAACAGCGTCTGCGCTGAGGGTCGTTTCCGCGCTCACTGGATGTCCTTGCTCGGTATCTGCATCATTCGGGGATAAAGCCCAGCGCCTCGTGAACTCGGCGCAAGGTCGGAGCGGCTGCGGCGGAGGCCTGAGCGGCACCGGCGCGAAGTACTGCGCGCAAACCTTCGGCATCCTCGCGGATCGCCCGGTAGCGCGCCTGCACCGGCTTCAGACAGTCCACCACCGCATCGGCACAGGCCTGCTTGAATTTGCCATAGCCCTGACCGTTGTAGCGTTCGACGATACTGTCGAAGCTCTCGCCGGTGGTGGCGCTGAGTATCGACATCAGATTGGAGATGCCGGGCTTCTGCTCGATATCGAAGCGGATCTCGTTGTCCACATCCGTAACTGCGCGCTTGAGCTTGCGCACGATCACGTCGGGCTCGTCCAGCAGATACACCGCATTGGTCGGCGCGTCGTCCGACTTGGACATCTTCTTGGTCGGCTCTTGCAGCCCCATGATACGTGCGCCCACAGGCGGAATCATGGGCTCCGGCACCGTGAATACAGGCCCATAGATATTATTGAAGCGCATCGCGACATCGCGCGTCAGCTCCAGATGCTGCTTCTGGTCGTCGCCGACCGGAACCTTGCCCGCCTGATACAGCAGGATATCGGCCGCCATCAGGACCGGATAGCAGAACAGACCGGCGTTGATGTTATCGGCGTGCTTGGCCGACTTGTCCTTGAACTGCGTCATGCGCGACAGCTCGCCGAACTGGGTATAGGCGTTCAGCACCCAGGACAGCTGTGCGTGTTCCGGTACGTGGCTCTGCACGAACAGCGTGTTCTGTGCCGGATCCAGGCCACAGGCGATGTACAGCGCGAGGAATTCGTAGCAGCGCTCACGCAGCACCGCCGGGTCCTGACGCACGGTGATGGTGTGCAGATCCACCAGCATGTAGTAACACTGGTAGCGATCGCTCAGCGTCACCCAGTTCTTCAACGCGCCGAGGTAGTTGCCCAGCGTCAGATGGCCGGAGGGTTGAATCCCAGAAAGGACGACAGGTTTGGCTGCGTTCACGTCAGTAGGCTTGGAAGATGCCCGGCATCGGCATGCCGAGCAGGCTGAATATCAGATGTTCCGCCAGGCGCAGGCCCGGCCCCATGATCAGGCTGAGCCAGCCAATCGCCAGCAGCCCCAGCAGAATGAAAAAGCCGTAAGGCTCGATCCGGTCGAGCTTACGTGCCACTGCTTCCGGCACCAGACCGGTCAGCACGCGGCCACCATCCAGCGGCGGCATTGGCAGCAGATTCAAAACCATCAGTATCAGATTGATCACGATGCCGGCCACCGCCATGTTGGTGAACCCGATTACCACGCCGCTGTGCGAGCCAGACTGCAGAAGAAACTTCAGCAACAGACCCCAGAACAGCGCCTGCGCGGCATTGGACAACGGCCCCGCGATGGCAACCAATGCCATATCCCGTCGCGGATGCCGCAGATTGTTGGAGTTCACTGGCACCGGCTTGGCCCAGCCAAACAGGAATCCGCCCAGTACCATCAGCACCGCCGGCACGATGATAGTACCGACCGGGTCGATGTGGCGCAGCGGATTCAGGCTCAAGCGCCCCAGGGATTCCGCTGTACGATCACCCAGTGCGCGCGCGGCATAACCGTGCGCGGCTTCATGGATGGTGATCGCAAAGAGCACCGGCAGGGCCCAGATGGCGATTTTCTGGACCAGATTGAATTCGATGGGCATGGCGCATTATACCGGCCCAATCCGGCCAACCTGCGCCGCTAAAGGCCGATCAGCGACAGATCGCCCTTGCCCTCGCGCAGCACCTGTACCGGGCCTTCGCTGATATCCAGCACCGTGGTCGGGTCCAGCCCGCAGACACCGCCGTCCAGCACGATATCGACCTCCCGCATCAGGCGCTCGCGATGCTCGGCAGGGTCGTTTACCGGGCCATCCTCATCCGGAAACTGCAACGTGCAGGAGATCAGCGGCTCCCCCAAGGCCTCCAGCAACGCCTGCGCAACCACGTGGTCCGGAATCCGGATGCCGATGGTCTTGCGGCGTTCGTGGGCGATACGCCGCGGCAACTCCTTGGTCGCCGTAAGCACGAACGTATAGGGTCCGGGGGTCAGGGTTTTCAGCATGCGGAACTGGCTGTTGTCGACCCGCGCATAGGTGGCGATCTCTGACAGATCGCGACACACCAACGTGAACTGATGGTGTCGGTCGAAGTTGCGGATCCGGCGCAGACGATCGGCCGCCGCCTTGTCACCCAGATGGCACCCGAGGGCGTAACAGGAGTCGGTTGGGTAGGCGATGACGGCGCCGGCCCGCAGCCGCTCGACCACCTGCGTCAGCAGGCGCTTCTGCGGATTTACCGGATGAAGTTCGAGCCAGTCGGCTGCCATAGGGGCGCGATTGTACGGCGCGGCGGCCGCGGATGCAGGCCACATGTACCGGATGCCGCGGCGACGGATCCGGGAACACAGCGCGACGCAGGCGCGGCTCGTACAATATCGCGATGAACGCCGTTCTCGATCTCGCCCCCGCCCTGCTGTTTCTTGCCGCTTATGTCGTCGCGGATATCTATACCGCCACGATCGTATTGATGGTTTCGCTGTTTGCGCTGG
>JBFJKG010000013.1:0-14634 GCA_041635075.1 Solimonas sp. | reverse complement strand
TAAACAGCTATTATGTTCGACTGGATTAAGTTAAGACTCGAATTTAGCTAAGCATTTGGAGCTGGAAGCAATGACGTTGACGGTTGAGCGTAAAGCGGATGTGGTCAAGAAGTTTGCCCGTGGTACCGGCGATACGGGGTCCCCTGAGGTCCAGGTGGCGCTGTTGACGACCCGTATCAGCGAACTGAGCCCGCACTTCGAGCAGCACAAGAAGGACAATCACTCGCGTCGTGGCTTGCTGAAGATGGTTAATCAGCGTCGCCAGATGCTTGACTACCTGAAGCGCAAAGATGAGTCGCGCTACACGAAACTGATTGCTGAGCTCGGTCTGCGCCGCTGATACGCGGCGCTTTTCGTTTCTACCCGCTACTGACTATGCAGGTGCTCCCTATGGCAATTCCTGCCACCCCTGCCGTGCCCGTGAAGAAGTCCTTCCAGTACGGCAAGCATTCCGTAACTCTTGAGACCGGCGCGATTGCGCGGCAGTCCGGCGCCGCGGTCATCGTGACCGTTGATGAGACTGTGGTTTTTGTCTCCGTCGTAGGCAAGAAAGAGGCAAAACCTGAGCAGGATTTTTTCCCGCTCACCGTCGACTACATGGAGAAGTTCTATGCCGGTGGTCGCATCCCCGGGGGCTTCTTCAAGCGTGAAGGTCGTCCGACTGAGAAGGAGACGCTGACTTCGCGTCTTATCGACCGCCCGATTCGCCCGCTGTTTCCGGACGGCTTCTATAACGAGATTCAGATCATCGCAATGGTGATGTCGCTCAATCCTGAAGTGGATGGTGATATCCCGGCCCTGTTGGGCGCATCGGCTGCGCTGGCGCTTTCAGGCCTGCCGTTTGCCGGTCCCATCGGCGCTGCGCGTGTCGGCTACAAGGATGGCAACTACATCCTGAATCCGACGGCGACCGAGCTGGAGACTTCGCAGCTCGATCTGGTTGTCGCTGGCACCAAAGACGCTGTGCTGATGGTTGAGTCCGAAGCTCAGATGCTGAGCGAGGCCGTCATGCTGGGTGCCGTGATGTTCGGCCACGAGCAGATGCAGGCCGCGATCCAGGCGATCAACGAATTTGCTGCTGAAGCCGGCAAGCCGAAGTGGGAGTGGAAGGCCGCCGATCTGAGCGCCGTTCGTGAATTCGTCAAGCCGTATGAATCCAAGATCGCCGAAGCCTATACGCTGACTGACAAGCAGGCACGCTACGCCAAGCTTGGCGAGGTGCGCAAGGCGGCGGTCGCCGCGCGTCCTGTGGATGCCGCGTTTACCGAGAACCAGCTCAAGAGCGAATTCCACGAGCTTGAAGCCAAGATTGTGCGCAATCGCATTCTGGACGGTTCGCCACGCATCGACGGTCGTGATCTGGTTACGGTGCGCCCGCTGGCAATGAGCACGGGACTGTTGCCGCGTGCGCATGGCTCTGCCGTGTTCACCCGTGGCGAAACCCAGGTGGTCGCAGTGACCACGCTGGGTAGCGGCAAGGACTACCAGATCATTGATGCGGTAGAAGGCGAGTGGCATGAGAACTTCATGTTCCACTACAACTTCCCTCCGTATTGCGTCGGCGAAACGGGCCGGGTTAATTCGCCCAAGCGTCGCGAGATTGGCCATGGCCGGTTGGCGAAGCGCGGCGTTGCCGCGGTGATGCCTGATCTCGACAAGGAGTTTCCTTACATCGTACGCGTGGTCTCCGAAGTAACCGAATCCAATGGCTCTTCGTCCATGGCGTCGGTCTGCGGCGCGTGCTTGGCGCTGATGGACGCAGGCGTGCCCATCAAGGCACCGGTGGCCGGTGTTGCCATGGGGTTGATCCTGGAAGAGGGTCGCTGGGCGGTGCTGACCGACATCCTTGGTGATGAAGATCATCTGGGCGACATGGATTTCAAGGTGGCCGGTACCACAGAGGGCGTGACCGCCCTGCAGATGGACATCAAGGTGGCCGGAATTACCGGCGAGATCATGGCCAAGGCCCTGAGCCAGGCGCAGACCGCGCGTCTGCACATTCTTGAGGCGATGAATTCGGTGCTGCCAAAGGCTCGCGCGGAACTGTCGCCGTTTGCGCCGCGCATTACCACGATCAAGATCCATCCGGACAAGATTCGTGAAGTCATTGGCAAAGGTGGCTCGACGATTCAGTCAATCACCAAAGAAACCGGCACGTCGATCGACATTCAGGACGACGGCACGATCAAGATTGCTGCAGTTGACGGCAAGGCGGCTGAGGCCGCGATTGCGCGCATCAATGCACTGACGCGTGACGTCGAAGTGGGTACGATCTACGAAGGCAAGGTTGCCAAGATCATGGACTTTGGCGCGTTCGTGACGATCGCGCCGGGCAAGGACGGATTGGTCCACATCTCCCAACTCGCTGATCAGCGTGTGGACAAGGTGGACGACGTGGTCAAGGAAGGGCAGACGGTTCGCGTCAAGGTGCTGGAAGTCAGCCGTGACGGAAAGATTCGCCTGTCGATGAAGGATCTCGAAGCAACAGCATAAGAGTTCGACCCGGGCTGGCTACCGAACGCGGTAGCCAGCAGCCCGGATAGCAAAAATAGGTCTGCGGCGCAGGTGACTGCGCCGCTGGCTTTTCTGGGGGAGGGTGGTCAAAGCAGAGCCTGTTTGAACGGGCCCGTAATGCCGTACAAAAAAAGAAGCCCCCCAGGGGAGGGGGGCTAAGTGCGAGAAAGGCGCGAGGCCTTTCTGGAGGAGACGGCAAATTTGGTTATAACCCGGTAGAGCTACCCGGCTTTACCGGGTTTTTGCTTTCCGCGTTATGTTGCGGTGCAGTATAGAAGCTACTTACTGTTATGTCAACAAAATAAGTTGACATTTAAAACCATAAAAAACATGTGGTTATATTACTGGTGCAGGTCATATGTGACACAGGTGTCATGGTGATGTTGCGGTGCCGCATTAATCCGCGTCTCGCTCTTCTGCAGCAGATTCCGTGCCATCCTCTCGGTGACCGCGCCGTTTGATGGCTTTGGCTTTGGTCGAGAGATTGCGCAGGAACTCCTTGCGCACTGATCGCCAGATCGGAACCTGGTTGTCGGCCAGCTCCTTGAGAATCTGCAACGGCTGCTGGGCCTGGCCCAGCATCTGGCGCATCTGCTCGGTGAAGTGGGATTGTTGCTCCTGAAACAGCCTGATCGACAGCTCCAGATAGCGGCCAATACTGTTCTGCATGGGGTCGCCGTAGTAGCGAATGATGAACTCCAGCAGCTGGGTGGTGAAAATTGGATTGCCGCCTTCTTCCTGCTCGGCGATAACCTGGAGCAGGATGCTGCGAGTGATGTCTTCCTGGCTGCGCTTGTCTTCGACCCTGAACTTGATGTTGTTCAGCACCAGCTGGCGAATCTCTTCCAGCGTGATGTAGCGACTGATGTGGGTGTCGTACAGGCGGCGGTTCGGATACTTTTTGACAACGCGGAGTTCGGACATAAGGCCTTAATTCGTATGCAATGTTGCACTGCACTTGCTGCAGAGCATCATGCCAGACTTGGCCGGGCTACTCCACCTGTAGCGAGCCGCAATCCGGAACCGCACCTGGCTGCCAGTGCAGGAGTGCCCAGTCCAGGACCTCCTGTACCGAGGCCGCGGATAGCGAGGGTGGGGGGCTCTGTCCCAGCCAGCCGAGACACCGGACCAGGTTGCGAGCAGGAGCCGAGCAGTCCAGAGCAGCGGCATGATTTTGCTTGGACAGCTTACGGTGACCTGCTGTGCACAGGACCGGCAGATGCAGATAGCGCGGCTTGCCTATGCCCAGGCAGTCCAGTAGCGCCGATTGTCGCAGGGACGACGCCAGCAAGTCGGTGCCCCGTACGACTTCGGTGATACCCTGCGCTCGTTCGTCGACCGTGCTGGCCAACTGATAGCCAACAACGCCGTCGCTGCGCTGCAGGATAAAGTCACCGAGATCGTGCTCGGCATCTGCGCAGCGTTGCCCCAGCGGAAATGTTTCGATGCAGACCATTCCCGATGGCATCGCGAAGCGCAGGCCGCCGCGCTCATCGTTCAGACCAAGGTTGCGACAGTGGCCGTCGTATATTGGTCCGTCGATGCCGCTGCGTGCGCGCCGCAGAAAATCGGCGCGCGTACATTTGCAACGATAAACCGTCGATACGCGTCTCAACGTTTGCAGCGCGTCCAGATATTCATGCAAATGATCGCTTTGGTAGCGTGGCGCGCCATCCCAGTGCAGGCCATGCACTTGCAGTTGTGTGAGGATGATTTTGTCCGCTCCGGATGGACAGCGCGCTCGATCGAGATCGTCAATGCGCAACAGCCAGCGGCCTGAATTGGAGCGTGCCTGCAGCCAGCCAGCCAGCGCTGTCAGCAGGGAGCCCAAGTGCAATGGCCCGCTCGGAGTGGGGGCAAATCGGCCACAGTAGGTTGCGGGCAGGGCGTTTGCCATCATCGCACACACGGAACGCAGAAAAAATGAGATCGGCAGGGCGCCGGCATGTTACATTAACTTTACCTTGTAACCCGCTGATGCTCCGAGATGGAATCTGAGGATTCTTGTTCGAGCAACTGCCACGATCGCGGCTCCTGCCGATGACGCTAAGGGCGGTGCTCTTCGATGTCGATGGTACGTTGGCTGATACCGAAGCCAAGGGTCACCGGCCGGCGTACAACCGGGCCTTCCGCAAACTCGGGCTGGAATTCCGCTGGGGCCCAAAGCTCTATCGCAAGCTATTGCGCCAACCGGGCGGCCGCGAGCGGCTCAAGCACTTCGTCCTCCACTATGCCCCTGATCTTGGCGAACAGGCTGTCGAGGCGGAGTTGGATCTGGATGCCTGGGTTGCCAAGGTCCACGAGCTCAAGTCCCACTATTTCAAGCGCCTGATGCGTCAGGGGCGCGTGCCGCTGCGCCCAGGCATCGCGCGTCTGATGCGTGATTCTCGTGCAGCGGGTGTACGCCTCGCGATCGTGACTAATGCCAGTCTGCGTACATTGAAGCCGGTTCTTAGATACAGCATGGGTCCTGAACTGGCTGCCGAGGTGGCGGTGATTGCCAGTGGTGAAGAGGTCCGAAACAAGAAGCCCGCCCCGGATCTGTATCGGTTAGCGCTGCAACGCCTGGATGTCAGCGCGGACGAATGTGTTGCGCTCGAGGACTCCGAGATGGGACTGCGTGCCGCGACGGCGGCTGGCGTGCCCGCAGTGGTTACGGTCAACAGTGACACCTTGGCGCAGGACTTCAGTCAGGCCGCGTTGGTGGTCAGCAGCCTGGGTGAGCCAGGAGCACCTACGGGCGTGCTCAAGGGTCAATTGGACGGATTGCCTTGGGTGACAATCGATACCTTACGACGCGTCAGCGCCGCTGCCAGTACGCGATGCGATGTTCGCGCCGCCTGAACGAAGGTTTCGCGTGCTTGCGGCCTAGCGCTACGTCGTACGCTTATACTCCAGCGCGACTTTAACCGTGCGGAGACACCAATGCGGCGTTGGAATGGCTGGGGCGACGATGCAGACGAAAGCCCCTTAACCGAGGACGCACGTGACTTTCTGAACGAACGTCTGGGTCCTGGCCGGCCTCAGCCGGACGCAGGCCTGGAACACGTCCTGGCCCGCATCCCGCCCGGACGCGTCGGGCGAACTGGGGGCTTGTTCGATTGTGATCCGCGCGTGCGCGTGCTTCATGCGCGCGGGCAAAGCTTTCCTGACTGGGTTGCTCTGCGCAGCGGTGAGATCGGGCCAGTCGCCGATGCGGTGGCGCTGCCGACCACGCACGCCGAGGCCCTTGCCGCACTTGCCGAAGCCCGGAAAATCGGCGCGATGGTGATTCCATACGGCGGGGGCACCAGTGTCGTCGGCCATCTGCAGGTACCCGCCAGTGATCGGCCGGTGGTGAATATTTCGCTCGAGCGGATGAACCGGCTTCTGAATCTGGATCCGGTATCGCAATTGGCGACCTTTGGCGCGGGGACACCCGGGCCCTTGGTCGAGGCTCAACTGCGCCAGCATGGCTACCTACTTGGACACTTTCCGCAGTCATACGAATACTCCACCCTCGGCGGCTGGGTTGTAACCCGTTCGTCCGGACAGCAATCGTTGCGCTACGGTCGCATTGAGAATCTGTTCGCCGCCGGACGACTCGCGACCCCGCGGGGTGAACTGATGGTTGGAGGCGTGCCGGCGTCGTCGGCAGGGCCTGATCTGAGAGAGGCCGTGCTCGGCTCGGAAGGCCGATTGGGCCTGCTGACTGAAGTTACCGCCAGAGTTCGCAGGGAACCAGCCTGCGAAGATTTCCACGCGGTCTTCTTTCCCAACTGGGCGGCTGCTGTTGAAGCCATTCGCGCCCTTGCCCAGAGCGAACTGCCCCTGTCGATGCTGCGTCTATCCAACGAAATCGAAACAGAAACGCAGTTACGGCTGGCGGGTCACGCCAAGCTCATCAAATGGCTGCAGCGCTACCTTGGCCTCAGGGGTGTTTCTCAGCATCAGTGCATGCTGATGATGGGCGTGACCGGCTCGCTGGTCGAGACCCGCCGCATGCGCCGTGACGCGTTGGCGATAGCCAAGCGCTTTGGTGGCGTTCACGTGGGCAAAGCTATCGGGCAGGGGTGGGTCAAGAACCGGTTCAGAGGTCCGCTGTTGCGTAACAGTCTATGGGATGCAGGTTACGCCGCCGATACTGTGGAAACTGCCGTGAACTGGCCGCAGGTAACCGGCTTGATGCGCGCAGTTGAGCAGGCGGCGCGCGACGCACTGGCTGCAGACAACGAGCGTGTGCACGCCTTCACCCACTTGTCGCATGTATATCGACAGGGTTGCAGTATCTACTCAACCTTTGTGTACCGTTCCGCCGGAACTCCAGACGCGGATATGGACCGCTGGCGTCGGCTCAAGGCTGCCGTATCGCAGGTGATCGTGGCCCACGGCGGCACCATCAGCCATCAACATGGCGTGGGCGTGGATCACGCACCGTACTTGCCCATGGAGAAGGGGGAGTTGGGCATGGACCTGATTCGTGCGATGGCCCGAGAATTTGACCCGGAGGGCATGATGAACCCGGGCAAGCTATTCGTATGACCGCGCCTGCGGTGCTGTACGTACGGCCTGCGATCATCGACGGTTGGGTCTGGTGACGATGCGAACCGAACTGAGCCAATTGCAGGATCGCTATGATCTGATTGTGATTGGAGGGGGTATCACGGGCGCCGGCATTCTGCGCGAGGCGGTTCGCAGCGGTGCCAGTGTGTTGCTCGTCGAAGCAAGGGACTTTGCATCCGGAACGTCGTCGTGGTCCTCGAAGTTGGTTCATGGAGGATTGCGCTACCTGAAGGAAGGGCAGTGGCGCCTGACGCTGGAGTCGGTGCGCGAACGCCAACGGCTGCTTGATGAGGCGCCGGGACTGGTGGAGCCGTTGCGATTTCTGATGCCAATCCGCGAACGGGCTCGACCGGGGCGCTGGCTGATGCAGGTCGGGCTTGCGGTATACGACGCAATGGGTGGCAGGCGGCGGTCGGGTTGGCTGGGCGCTGCGGACGTCAGTGCCATGCTGCCTCTGCTGGACGCTGACGAGTTGCTGGGAGCCGTCCATTATGAAGACGCCCGCACCGACGACGCGCGGCTGGTGCTACGGCTGATATTTGATTCCTGTGAGGCAGGCGCCACTGCACTGAACTATGTTCGCGCCGAGCCCTGCGTCGAGTCTGGCCGGGTTGTCGGGGTAAGCCTGCGCGATGGAGTCGATGGCGCCCGTCGCGACGTGGCCGCCGGGGTTGTGGTCAACGCCACCGGTGCGTGGGCAGGTCAATTCGACAACCCAGGCGCAGCTCCCGTATTGAGGCCGCTGCGTGGCAGTCATTTGGTATTTCCGGCCCACCGATTCCATTTGCCGGCCGCGATTTCATGGCTGCATCCGCGCGACCGGCGCCCGATCTTCGCGTATCCATGGGAAGGCGCTACGGTGCTGGGTACCACCGACCTTGACCACGATCAGACGCTGGAGATGCCGCGTATCGTCAGCGGCGAGGTGGAGTACCTGATGGAAGGGCTGCGCTCGCAGTTCCCGAGGCTGGAATTGCGAGCCGCCGATGCGGTATGCAGCTACTCCGGAGTGCGCCCGGTGGTGTCGAGCGGTCAGCATGACCCCTCTTCGGAGTCACGCGAGTCGGCGCTCTGGGTGCAGCCGGGTTTGATTGGCGTGACCGGGGGCAAGCTGACGACGTTTCGGGTAACCGCCAGGCAGGTGCTGAAGGCGGCCAGCAAAGAACTGCCGCTGCTGCGGCCGGGCAAGGATGCTGCGGTGTTTGAGTCGGCGGTCGTGGCTGCCGGCCAGCAGCGCCTGTATGGTCGCTTGGGCGTGCTCGGTGCAGGCCGGCTGCTGCAGGAAATGCCGGGCGATGAGTTGCAGCCTGTAGGCGACACACCGTTTACCTGGGCCGAACTGCGCTGGGCGCTGCGTCATGAACACGTGGTCCATCTGCAGGACTTGATGATGCGCCGCACACGCCTTGGGCTCGTCAGCCCGGGTGGCGGAGCCGCGCTGTTGCCACGGATCGAAACGCTGTGCCGGGCTGAACTGGGCTGGGACGGTGCGCGTTGGCAGCAGGAACAACGCGACTATCTGGACTACTGGCAACTGCAACACGCGCCGCCACCGCCACCGCCATGAGGGCCAACTGTCGATGAATGCACGGTTACTCAGCATCGATGTCGGCACGCAGAGCGCTCGCGCTATCATCTTCGATGAGCGCGGAAACATGTTGGCCAAGGCGCAACGGGTGTTCGAGCCGGCCTATCTCTCGCCGCAGCCGGGTTGGTGCGAACAGGATCCGGAAGTCTACTGGCGCGCGGTAGCGGATTGTTGTCAGGCGCTGTGGCGAGAGGGGGATGTCCGGCCACAGGCGATCAGTGCCATTTGCCTGACCACGCAGCGCTCGACTCTCGTGTGCCTGGATCGGGCGGGTAGCGTGCTGCGCCCCGCCATCATCTGGCTGGATCAGCGGCGCTGCTCGGCGCCACCGGACATGGGCCTGTTCTGGAACAGTGCATTCCGGATCGCGGGTGCCAGTGGTCTGGTGCGCCACATGCAATCCGAAGCCGAGGCCAACTGGCTTGCACAGCATCAACCGGAGTTGTGGAAGGAAACCGCCAGCTTTCTGTTCCTGTCTGGCTGGCTCAACCTTCGCCTGTCGGGGTGCCGCGTGGACTCTTCAGGTTCGCAGGTCGGCTACGTGCCCTTTGACTACAAGCGCCTCAATTGGGCGGCAGCCTCTGATTTCAAATGGCGTGCGCTGGCAGTGCGACCTGAGCAACTGCCCGAGCTGAGACCGCCCGGTGCCGAACTGGGGCGACTGACCGCCGCTGCCGCTGCGGAACTGGGTATGCCGGAGGGGCTGCCGATCATCGCTGGGGCCGCCGACAAGGCCTGCGAAGTGCTCGGTAGCGGCGCGCTCGAACCCGATATCGCACAGCTCAGCTTCGGCACTACCGCCACCATCAATACCACGCAGTCCCGCTACGTCGAGGTGCAGCGACTGATTCCGCCGTTCCCGGCAGCGGTGCCAAGTGCCTGGAATACCGAGATTCAGATCTACCGCGGATTCTGGATGGTGAGTTGGTTCAAGCGTGAGTTCGCGCACCAAGAGCAACAGGCAGCTGCACGCAGCGGCGTCGAAGTCGAGACCTTGTTTGACGAGTTGGTGGCCAGCGTGCCACCCGGTGCGATGGGGTTGATGCTGCAGCCGTACTGGTCACCAGGTGTTCGCGATCCCGGGCCGGAGGCCAAGGGCGGCATCATCGGCTTTGGCGATGTGCATACCCGAGCCCACGTCTATCGCGCGATCCTCGAAGGACTGATCTACGGCCTGCGTGCCGGCAAGGAGCAGATTGAGAGGAAGACGCGGAAGCCGATTCGACTGTTGCGCGTTGCCGGCGGGGGCTCGCAGTCGGATCAGGCCATGCAGATCACCGCCAATGTGTTCAATCTGCCCGCAGAGCGACCGGACGTTTATGAAACTTCAGCGCTCGGTGCCGCGATCAACGCAGCCGTGGGCCTGGGATTGCATCCGGACTACCCGACTGCAATACGGGCCATGACCCGGGTCGGCGCGCGCTTCGAGCCGCAGCCAGCGGCGGTGCGGCTCTACGACGCGCTGTACCGCGAGGTTTACAGCCAGATGTACCGGCAGCTCAAGCCGCTTTACCAACGGATTCGCGAGATTACCGGCTATCCGTCCGCAGACTGAAGCGGCGCGCTAAGCCTTCCTTAGCATGCGGTACAGCACCAGCAGCATCACGGCACCGGCTGTAGCCACGAATATGCCCTGCACGGTGAAGCCGTTGAAGCTGGCGATGCCCAGCGCCGTGCCTACCCAGCCGCCCAAAAACGCACCCGCGACGCCCAGCAGCGTCGTCACGATGAACCCACCGGGGTCGTTCCCCGGCATCAGGATTTTGGCCAGCACGCCGGCAATCAGGCCCAGCACGATCCAAGACAAGATACCCATGGCGCTCACCCCGCTTCAGGAAATGAACGTCCAGAGTGACTGCTGCTACATGAACAGTGGCTGCACAGCCGGCTCAGGTGGGTGTTTGGCCCGCACCGGTGGGGTCGACATGCCACGCGGGTGGCGGCAACTCACCTTTCCAGCCCTTCTTGCGGTGCTCCGCAGTGACATGCGTGTAGATGCCGCCGCGCACATTGAATACCGCCGTCAGACGCATGTAGCGCGGGCGCGTCGCGCGCACCAGTTCATCTAGCATCTGGTTGGTAACGGCCTCATGGAAGCATCCGACATCGCGAAAGCTCCAGATATAGAGCTTCAGCGCCTTCAGCTCCACGCATTTGCGGTCGGCCACGTATTCCAGGTACAGCGTCGCGAAGTCCGGCTGCCCGGTCTTTGGGCAGAGACAGGTGAACTCCGGAATGCGCATGCGGATGCAGAAATCGCGCTGCGGGGCGGGGTTGGGAAAGGTTTCCAGCGCTTTGGATGGCTGCGTGGACATGCGGTAAGCCCGGTGAAATGTCAAGAAAAAATGAGAAGTCGTCGCCGCCGGGGAAAGCTGCCAGCGCGGGGCCATTAATTTACACTAGCGCGTCACAAGCCGAGCCGGTTACGGCGACATAAACAACGCCCCAAGCAGGGCGCGGACCTCCTCATCATGCGACTTTCGGGTATCAAACTCGCCGGATTCAAATCCTTTGTGGATCCGAGCCAACTGCCGCTGCCATCCAATCTGACCAGCGTTGTCGGCCCCAACGGCTGTGGAAAGTCGAACATCATCGACGCGGTGCGCTGGGTTCTGGGTGAAACCAGCCTGAAGAATCTGCGCTCCTCGGACAGCGAGGATGTCATCTTCAACGGCTCCAAGACGCGAAAGCCAGTGGGCCGGGCGTCGGTGGAACTGTTGTTCGACAACAGTGACGGCCAGATAGACGGACCGTACGCCGCGTACAGCGAAATCTCTGTGCGCCGCGAGCTGACCCGTGACGGCAACTCCCAGTACTACCTGAACGGACGCAAGTGTCTGAAGCGTGATGTGACGGATCTGTTCCTCGGCACGGGCCTGGGTGGCAAGAACCAGTACGCCATCATCGAGCAGGGCATGGTCTCGCGAATGATCGAGGCCAAGCCCGAGGAACTCCGGCAATGGCTGGAGGAGGCCGCCGGCATCTCGCGCTACAAGGATCGTCGTCGCGAGACCGAGTCTCGGATCAAGCAGACGCGGGAGAATCTGGCGCGTCTCAACGACCTGAGATCCGAGATCCAGCAGCGCTTGGAAGTGTTGACCAAGCAGGCGGCAAACGCCGAGAAGTATCGCGAGAACAAGAATCTGGAGCGGCAGTTGCGCGCTGAAATCCTGGCCCTGCGAGCGCGGCAGTTCCAGGAGCAGTCCAGCACGCACGAGCAGTCGATTGCCGAGCTTGAACAGGCGCTGGAGGCAGCACGCGCGCGGGTGCATGAAACCAGCGAATCCCGGGTGCGGGCTGAGATCGAAAATCGCGCGCAAGCTCAGAAGCTGAACGAGGAGCAGAACAAGGTTTACGAGGCCGAGGCAGCGCTCGCACGTCAGGAGCAGAGCCTTAATCACGCGCGCGAACTCAAGCAGATCAAGGTGCGGGAGCTCGATCAGCTGGTGCGGCAGATCAATGATCTGGATGCCCGCCAGCAGCGTGAGCAGCAGCGCCTCGACGAGGCAGTGCGGGTATTGACCGAACTCGAAGCCCAGGTCCAGGAAAGCGAAGCGGCCGAAGTCGAGGCGCAGTCTGCGCTGATAGAGGCTGAGGACGAGGTTCAGGCCGAGCAGCGCCGCTGGGACAGCTTTGTGCAGGATGCCGAGGCGCCCCTGAGCCAGACTGAAGCTGAACGCGTACGGGTGCAGCAGCTGGAACGCGCGCGGTTTCAGGCTGAGGAGCGGTTGAAGCGGCTGGAGAGCGAACGTTCCGCGCTGAATGTAGAGCCGATCCAGCACAGTCTGCTCGATGCCGACACCGAACTGGAGTCGTTGGGCGCGGAGCTGGCGGGCGCGGAGTCGCGGTTGGAGGTGCTCGACAGCACGCTGCAGACCGTGCGCGACGAACGTACCGCAGCAGAAACCGCGCTGCATGAGACGCGCCAGAGTCTGCAGGCTGCGCGCGGACGCATGGCATCGCTGGAAACGTTGCAGCAGGCAGCACTGCGGCAGGATGACGCCGAACTGAACCAGTGGCTGCGGGCGCAGCAGCTGGACGCCGCGCCGCGCCTGGCGTCGTGCCTGCAGGTCGAAGCCGGCTGGGAGTCCGCCGTCGAGTTGGTGCTTGAAGGCCTGTTGCAGGCGCCGCTGGTGAATGACCTGGCAGCGCGTGTACGCGGTATGCAGGGTGCGCCCAAGGCGGGGGTCGCGTTGTTGTCGGATGCCGTTGGCCGCGGCACCGATGGACTTGCGGGCAAGGTCAGCGGATCGCAGGCAGTACTGGATTGCTTGCACGGTATTCGCGTGGCCGATACCCCGGAGCAGGCCGAGGCGATGGCAGAAAGCCTTGGCGCAGGCGAGTCCGTGGTAACGGCAGACGGGGTCTGGCGCGGCCGCAACTGGGTTCGCTATCCGCGCCAAGGCGATGAACGCAGTGGCGTCATTGCACGGGGCCAACTGCTGAAGCAGCTGAGTGCGCAGGTCGAGCAGCAGCAGCAGCTGGTTCTCGAGCGTGAACGCGTGCTCGGCGAGTTGCGTACCCGCACGCATGCGATGGAGCAGGAACGGCGTGACCTGTCATCGAAGTTCGATCAGTTACGGCATCGTCAGTCGCAGAAGCTGGCATTTCGCCAGGCGCAGGCCGTGCGCCTGGAACAGACGCAGGCACGAGTGCAGGCACTGAGCCAGGAGCTGGAAGGTCTGGAGCAGGCGCGTGCTCAGCACCTGGAGGAACTGGAAACCTCGAAGACGCGGTTGCTGTCGCTTGAGCAGATTGCCCAGGAATTGAGGGACCGTCGTACCGGAATGCAGCAGTTGCTGCAGAAGAAGCGAGATGCCGTGGCGCGCAATCGCCAGCTTGCGGCTCAGTCACAGCAGGCCCGCAATCAGCTGCAGGTACAGCTTGCCGGTCGTCGCAGCGCGCTGGCCGCATTGGAACAATCGCTCAAAGATATCGCCTCCGGCCGCGAAGCCCTGCAGGCACGGCGTAGCGCCGAGGAGCAACATGCAGCCGAGTTGGACACGCCGCTACAGGCGCAGGCCGGGAGCGTCGAGGAGGCGCGGGCTGCGGTGCAGGCCGCCCGCGAACTGCTGCGCGGAATTCGCGAGTCGGTAGAGGCCGCCGAGCAAGTCTGGCAAGCCAGCCAACAAGCCGCGCGTGCCGCCGAAATGGAGAAGGACGCCGCGCTTGAGCGGGTGCAGCAAGCCAAGCTCGAGTTCGAGAATCTTCGCGCCCATCGCGACAGCCTGGACGAACAGATCGCGGAGACCGGAATCGAGCGTGACAGCCTGTTCTTGGGGCTGGAGGCGGACGCGACCCTGCCTGCCTGGGAGGAAAAGCTGGCCTCGGTGCTGCGGCGCATTGAGCGCCTTGGTGCGATCAATCTGGCGGCCATACAGGAGTTGGAGGAGGCCCGAGGTCGCGAAACCTACTTGTCCGAGCAGCACGCCGATCTGCACGGAGCGCTGGAAGTGCTGGAAGAGGCGATCCGCAAGATCGATGCGGAAACCAAGGAGCTGTTCAAGCAGACCTTCGACAAGGTCGACGCGGTATTCCGCGACCGCTTCCCCAAGCTGTTCGGCGGCGGCGAGGCCTCGCTGGAATTGACCGGCGACGACCTGCTCGATGCCGGGGTGCGCGTCATGGCCCGCCCGCCCGGCAAGCGCAATTCAACCATCCACTTGCTGTCCGGCGGCGAGAAGGCCATGACGGCGGTCGCGTTGCTGCTGGCCCTGTTCCAGCTGAATCCGGCGCCTTTCTGCCTTATGGACGAGGTTGATGCACCGCTGGACGACGCCAACGTCGGCCGATTCTGCGAAATCGTCAGGGAAATGTCGCAGAACGTCCAATTCATTATCATTACCCATAACAAGATCACGATGGAGCTGGCGCAACAGCTACACGGCGTGACCATGCAGGAACCCGGCGTGTCGCGCCTGGTGTCTGTGGACATCGCCAAGGCGGTTGAGCTGGCCAGTCAAACCGAGGCCAAAGAATGAGTCCCTTGC
>JBFJKG010000012.1:0-14820 GCA_041635075.1 Solimonas sp. | reverse complement strand
GTCTCTTCGACATGAACCGAGTGATGCACGCGGTGCATGTCCGGCGTCACCAGCACCCATCGCAGTGCGCGATCAAGTGCTGCCGGCAGACGCAGGTTGGCGTGGTTGAACATCGCCGTCGCATTCAAGATGACCTCGAACGCCAAGACCGCCATTGCAGGCGCGCCCAGCGCCAGCACCGCAAGGATCTTGATCAGCATCGACAGCAGGATCTCGGCCGGATGAAAGCGCAGCGCCGTCGTCGCATCGAACTCGGTATCGCTGTGGTGAACGCGGTGCAGCCGCCAGAGCAGCGGCACATGATGGAACAGGCGGTGCTGTCCGTAGATCAGCAGATCCAGCAACAGCAGCGACACCACCGCCGCCAGCCATTGCGGCGCCGCCAGCCAGGGCAACAGTCCCCAGCCCCGCTGTGCCGCCCAGTACGCTGCGCCCACCGCACCCGCGCCCAACAGCACGCGCACCAGCGCCGAGGCGATCAACACCATGGAAATGTTGGCGGTCCAGCGCAGCGCACGCTGTGGCGGCGCGCTGCGGCGCGGCCAACCGCGTTCGGCCGCCAGCAATACCAGCAGCAGTGCCAGCGTAATGCCTGGTCGCAGATAAGCCGATAAATCCAAGTTCGCCGTCCGTATCGCCCGCCGTGAGTGGGGGCAGCGCCGATATAATGCCGCCAACCCAGCCGCCCCTCGAGCCCGGACCCATCGTGACTGACGCTGCCTACCCCGCCTCCCGCCTGCGCCGTACGCGCAAGGCGCCCTTCATCCGCGAGATGGTGCGGGAAACCCGGCTGCTGCCGGGTCAACTGATACAGCCGCTGTTTGTGGCCGAGGGCGAACTCAAGGGCGCGGTTCCGTCGATGCCGGGCGTGGTTCGCCACGACCTGGATGAGTTGGTAAGCGAATGTCGCGAACTGCGGGCGCTCGGCATCGGTGCTGTGGCGCTGTTTCCGGTGACACCCTCCACGCTGAAGACGCCCAATGGCGACGAGGCCCTGAACCCGAACAGCCTGATGTGCCGGTCGATCAAGGCGATCAAACAGGCTGTGCCCGAACTTGGGGTCATTGCCGATGTCGCCCTGGACCCTTACACCAGCCATGGACAGGACGGTGTGCTGGACGCATCCGGATACGTGGACAACGACGCCACCTGTGAAATCCTGCGCCGCCAGGCGCTGATCTATGCGCGTGCCGGCGTCGATGTGGTCGCGCCGTCGGACATGATGGATGGGCGCGTCGGCCAGATCCGGCAGGTGCTGGAGCGAGACGGGTTCAAGAACACGCTGATTCTGGCGTACGCCGCCAAGTACGCATCCAGCTTCTACGGTCCGTTCCGCGATGCGGTGGGCTCTGCCGGCAACCTGGGCAAGGGCGGCAAGGAGACCTACCAGATGGACCCGGCCAATAGCGATGAGGCGCTGCGCGAGGTTGCGCTGGACCTGGCCGAGGGCGCCGATATCGTGATGGTCAAGCCAGGCATGCCGTATCTGGACATCATCCGGCGCGTGAAGGACGAGTTCCGCGTGCCGGTGGCCGCATACCAGGTCAGTGGTGAGTACGCGATGCTGAAGGCGGCCGCAGCCAACGGCTGGCTCGATGAACGCAGGTCGATGATGGAGGCGCTGCTGTGCTTCCGCCGCGCCGGCGCCGACATGATCCTCAGCTACTACGCCAAGCAAGCGGCGCAGTGGCTTTCTGAATAGATCACCTCTCGACCCCATGGATCGTTACGCCGTCATTGGCCATCCCATCGCGCATAGCCTTTCCCCGCAGATACACGCGCAGTTCGCTGACGCGACCGGCGAGTCCCTGAGTTACGAGGCCATCGCGGTGCCGCCGGATCAGCTGATCGAGACCGTGCAGTCCCTGCATCAGCAGAACTACCTGGGCCTCAATGTCACGCTGCCCCATAAGCTCGAGGTGATGCGCCACTGCGAACAGCTCACCGAGCGCGCTCAGCTGGCCGGCGCCGTGAACACCCTATTGCGCACCGAGCGCGGCTGGCAGGGGGACAACACCGACGGTGAGGGCCTGATTCGCGATCTCGCGCGCCTGGGCTACGCGGTACGCCAACAGCGCGTGCTGGTGCTGGGCGCGGGTGGCGCAGTACGCGGCATCCTTGAACCGCTGCTGGCCGAGCAGCCTGCGGAGCTGGTGGTGTCCAACCGCAATCCGTGGAAGCCCGAAGCGCTGGCTGAAGCATTCAAGGAGGTCGGTACGCTTCGGCCCTGCACGCACCTGGCGCTGAAGGGCGATCGTTTTGATCTGATCATTCACGCTACGGCAGCCGGCCATGCGGGCGACTTCCCGAAGCTGCCGGGACAGCTGCTCGCCGAAGGCGGTGCCTGCTATGACCTGTCGTACGGTCAGGCCCATGCGCCGTTTCGGGCGTGGGCCCAGACGCAGAACGCCGGGCGCATCGCCGACGGCCTGGGCATGCTGGTGGAACAGGCGGCGGCGGCGTTCGCGCTATGGCGCGGCGTGCGCCCGGACACACAGCCGGTGATGGGCCTGCTGCGCCGGTAACAACCGGATCAGTCGGATTGCGTATCCGGTTTTGGAAACAGCCGGCCCAATAGCGCTGGATAGGCGGTCGGTGCCCAGCGTTGCAGACGCTCCATCAGCTTGGCATCGGCACCGATCAGCACCCGCCCGCGCTTGCGCTCTATGCCCTCGATGATGACCGCCGCGGCCGTCGCCGCCGTGGTGCGCGCCATCCGTTGAAAGCGCTCATGCGCCTCGGTACGACTGGCCGGGGTGCTGTCCTGAGCGCGCGCATTCAGCACGATATTGGTCTTGATGCCGCCTGGATGCACGCTGATGGCATTGATGCCGCTGCCGCGTAGTTCCTGTCGCAGGCACTCGGTAAAGCCTCGCACTGCAAACTTGGCGGCGTGATACGCGCCTTGCGTCGGGACGGCGATGATGCCGAAGATGCTCGACAGGTTAACGACCGCACCTTCACCGCGCTCGCGCAGCTGCGGCAGAAAGGCCTTGCTGCCGTAGACCACGCCCCAGAAGTTGATATTCATCAACCACTCGAAGTCAGGGTAGTCGAGATCCTCGATGGTGCGCGAAAGCGCTACCCCAGCGTTGTTGATGATGACGTGCGCCGCCCCCAGCTCGCGTTTGACCCGCTCCGCAAACGCGTAGACAGCGGCGCGGTCGGCAACATCCAGCTGCTGGCTCAGTACCGGCCGCGGCAGTCCGGCAACGGTCTCGGCCAGCCCTGCGGTGTCGATGTCGGCCAGCGCCAGCACACAGCCCTTGACGGCGAGCTGCTGTGCAAGCGCCCGGCCTATCCCCGAACCAGCGCCCGTCACGACGACGACCTTGCCGTTCAATGCATACATGGAGTTCCCCGGAAAATTTGAGACCCGCATCATATCGGGCCTGATCACGGCTGCGATCTAGCCGTTCTTCTGCTGCTCTTCGACTTGACGCGCGCCGGGAACAAGGATGCGTGCAGCGATGATGCCCAGCTCATAGAGCAGATACACCGGGATGGCGAGCATCAGCTGGGAGATCACATCCGGCGGCGTGAAGATCGCACCCACCACGAAGGTGCCTACCAGCACGTATTCGCGCACCGAAGCCAGCTTCGCCGGCGTGACAAAGCCCGTCATCACCAGCAGCACCAGAGCCACCGGCGTTTCAAATGCCAGGCCAAAGGCCAGAAACAGGGTCAGCACGAAATCCAGGTACTTGCCGATGTCCGTCATGACGGCCACGCCGTCCGGCGCGACGCCGACCAGAAAGCCGAACACGGTGGGCAGCACCAGAAAGTAGGCGAAGGCGATGCCGGCGTAGAACAGCAGCGTGCTCGACAGCATCAACGGCAGCGCGAGGCGCTTCTCGCTTTTGTAGAGCCCCGGAGCGATGAAGCCCCATACCTGCCACAGCACCCACGGTATCGCGATGGCAAATGCCACCATGCCGGCGAGTTTGATCGGCACGAAGAACGGCGATGCCACTTCCGTGGCGATCATCGAGGTGCCCGCCGGCATCAGGCCCAGCAGTGGCTGCGCCAGCAAGGCGTACAAATCCTTGGCAAAGAAGGCGAGCGGCAGAAAAACCAGCAGCACGCCCCAGACGATCTTCAGCAGGCGGTCACGCAGCTCCAGCAGATGCGCGATCAGCGGTTGTTCCTGGGTCGGCGTAGCCTCGCTCATGAATCAGGCTCAGGCCTTGGGCGTAGAAGCGTCATCCGACGCTGCGGGCGGAGTCGGATCGTCCTGGGGTTTGGGTGCTGCGTCGGTAACGGACGCCTTCAGCTCCTGCGCCGTGCCGTAGGCGCCAGCGCTGGCCTTGGTCATCAGGTTACTGACTGCGCGCTGCTGGTCGCGAACCAGCTGGTTGGCTTCTTCCAGCTGCGCCTTGAGTTCCGACAGCCGCGATTCGCGGTCCAGCTCCGCAGTGAGGTTCTTCAAATAGACCCGTGCCTGACCCGTCCAGCTGCCGACCGTGCGCGCCAGCTTCGGCAAGCGCTCGGGGCCCAGCACCACCAGCGCCACTACCAGGCACAGCAGCAACTCGGCAAAGCTGATATCGAGCATGGTCCTGCGCCAGCCAGGCCGGCCTAGACCTTGTCTTGCTGCTTGTTCTGCGTCGTTTCGGTAGAGGGGCTGTCGCCGGCACGCAGCTTCTGCACGTGATCCTGCGCCTCCTCCTCTCCTTCCTTCATCGAAGATTTGAAGTTCTTGATCGCGCCGCCGAGGTCACCGCCAAGATTGCGCAGCTTCTTGGTGCCGAAAATCAGCAGTACGACCAGAAGAACGATTAACCAGTGCCAAATGCTGAAAGTGCCCATCGTCGTGATCTCGCTAGTTGCTGCGGGCGGCCTTCTCGGCCAGACCCGAAGTGCCGGAACGGCGCTCCAGTTCGTCGCTAAGTTGCTGCAGGTCCAGACCGCGGTGCGCCATCAGCACCAAGGTGTGAAACCACAGATCCGCCACTTCATGGACCAGCGCCTTGCTGTCCGGATTCTTGGCGGCTATCAGCGTTTCCGCTGCTTCCTCGCCAATCTTCTTCAGGATAGTGTCCAGGCCCTTGGTGTAAAGGCTGGCGACATACGACGTCTGCGGATCTGCGCCCTTACGGGCCTCCAGCGTCGCATAGAGGTCGCGCAGCACGTCTGCGGCGGTATTCAAGTGTGTCGTTCCAAAGTGACAACCCGGCGACAGTTTACGCCGCTTCAGCCATTACCCGTACGAACCAGCACGCCTTTGCCGGAAAGATAGTCCTTGGCCTGACCCACCGTGTAGGTGCCCTGGTGGAAAATGCTGGCGGCGAGTACCGCATCAACGCGCCCGGCGCTGAATCCGTCGTAGAGGTGTTCCAACGTGCCAACGCCGCCAGAGGCAATCACCGGCACATTGACGGCATCGGAAATGGCGCGCAGCAGTTCGTTGTCGTACCCGCCCTTGGTGCCGTCGCGGTCGATGCTGGTGACCAACAGCTCACCGGCGCCCTTGGCGACGATGGTCTTGGCCCACTCGATGGCATCCAGCCCGGTGGCCTTGCGGCCGCCGTGGGTGAATACCTCCCAGCGCAGCGGCTCCTTCTTCTTCGACACCCGCTTGGCATCAATGGCGACCACAATGCATTGGACGCCGTAGCGCCCGCTGGCCTCGGCCACAAAGTCGGGATTGTCGACCGCCGCAGTATTGATGCTGACCTTGTCCGCGCCTGCGGACAGCAGCGCGCGCACGTCGGCACAGCTGCGAACACCACCACCGACGGTCAGCGGAATGTAGATCTCGCGGGCGACCGCTTCGACCGTCTGGAACAGGGTTGGGCGATCATCGACACTGGCGGTGATATCAAGAAACACCAACTCGTCCGCACCCTGATAGTCATACTTGCGAGCAACCTCGATCGGGTCGCCGGCGTCCTGCACGTCTTCGAACTTGACCCCTTTGACCACGCGGCCACGATCAATATCAAGACAGGGGATGATGCGTTTGGCGAGCATGGGGGACCTGTAGACGGCTGCGATCGGCGACGCGCGTAAGCGCCGCGTCAGGATTGAGCGAGCTTGACCGCTTCCTTGAAGTCGAGCGTACCTTCGTAGAGTGCGCGTCCGATAATCGCACCGGCCACGCCATCGCCCTCGATTTCCTTGAGGCGACGGATGTCATCAAGACTGCTGACCCCGCCCGATGCAAATACGGGCGTCTTCACAGCTTGCGCCAGTTTACGCGTGGTCTCGGCGTTGAAGCCCTGCATCATGCCGTCGCGAGCGATATCGGTATAGATGATGGCCTCGACACCGTCACGCTCGCAGTGAACCGCGGTTTCAACCACGTCGTGGCCGGTGACCTTGGCCCAACCATTGAGCGCAACGCGACCGTCCTTGGCATCCAGTCCGACGATGATGTGGGTCGGAAACTCGATGCACAGATCGTGCAGAAAATGCGGCGTGTTGACGGCACGGGTGCCGACGATCACGTACTGGACGCCGACATCCAGGTAGCGCTGCACGGTTTCCTCGTCACGAACGCCGCCGCCGATCTGCACCGGAATGTTGATCGCTGCGACGATCTCCTCGACGATCTTGAGGTTGACGGGCTGTCCCTTGAACGCCCCGTCAAGATCGACAACGTGCAGGCGCTCGGCCCCCTCGTCTGCCCAGCGCTTGGCGATATCTGCGGGCGCCCCCGAGAAAACAGTGGCGTCGTCCATGCGGCCCTGGCGTAGACGCACGCATTGGCCACCCTTCAAATCGATAGCGGGGATCAACAACATGAGCTGCTGGAAGAAGTCAGGTGTAGGGCAGGTGCGGTGCGGTCGAACAACCCGGAGGAATCGGTGTGGAGCGTCTTGAGAAATGTCGTCCTGACGTTGCCTGCACTGTGCCGCAGTCCTGCGGCGATGGCAAGCGGCCGCTCAAGGGCTCCACTGCGCGAAATTCGCAAGCAGCATCATGCCGAGATTCTGCGACTTCTCGGGATGAAACTGGAACGCAACGATATTGTCGCGGGCAATGGCGGCCGCAAACGGCGATGGGTAATCGGCACGACCGATCACATGCGCTGGGTCAGTAGGTTGTGCGTAATAGCTGTGCACGAAGTAGAACCAGGCATCGTCCGGCACGCCCTGCCAGATCGGATGTGCGCTTTGGCGCACGCGGTTCCAGCCCATGTGCGGCACCTTGAGGCGCTCGTACGCCGCATCTTCCGGCGGGTCCTCGAAGCGCACCACCTTGCCGGGAAACAAGCCGAGCGCGGGCACGCCATTGTTCTCGTCGCTCCACTCCAGCATCACCTGCATGCCAAGGCAGATGCCGAGCATGGGCTTGCTGCGAGCGGCTTCGACCACCAGATCGTTCAGCTCCAGACGGCGCAGTTCCTTCATGCATTCACGCACGCCGCCGACCCCTGGCAACACCAGCCGGTCGCACTTGAGCAGTTCTTCCGGATCGTAGCTGATGACGACGCGATTGCTGGTCGTCACACGCTCCAGCGCCTTGCCGAGCGAGTGCAGATTGCCCATGCCGTAGTCGATGACGCCGATGGCTGCCATTACAAGAGTCTTAGCTCGCGTGCGGGGATGGCGCGACCCGATGGGCCGCAGCAGGGAGGGGCCTAGAGGCTGCCTTTGGTGGAGGGCATGACATCGCCCAGGCGGGTATCAGCCGTCACGGCCATGCGTAGCGCACGGCCGAACGCCTTGAACACGGTCTCGATGATGTGGTGGGCGTTACGCCCACGCAGATTGTCGATGTGGATCGTGCATTTGGCGTGATTGACGAAGCCTTGGAAGAATTCGCGGAACAGGTCCACATCGAATTCACCGATCCGTGCGCGTGGGAACTCGACGTAGTACTCCAGCCCGGGCCGGCCCGACAGATCGATGACCACGCGCGACAACGCCTCATCCAGCGGTACATAGCTGTGGCCGTAACGCACCAGGCCCTTCTTGTCGCCCACCGCCTTGTCAAACGCCTGCCCCAGCGAGATGCCGATATCTTCAACCGTGTGATGGTCGTCGATCTGGCGATCGCCCTTGGCGATCACGTTCAGGTCAATCAAACCATGCCGCGCCACCTGATCGAGCATGTGGTCCAGAAACGCGATTCCGGTGTCGAAGTGGGACGCTCCGGTGCCGTCGAGATTGATCTCGACGCGGATCTGCGTCTCGCGGGTGTTTCGTTCGATGCTGGCCTTGCGTGCTTGCATGCGGACCCAAAAGTGCCCAGGGGCGGTTTTGAAGGGCGCAAAGGATACTCCCCGGCCCTCCAAATTTGAACCGGTGTTCAATTTTGTGGGGCTGACTCCAGCCAGAGCGTCACCGGCCCGTCATTGACCAGGCTCACCTGCATGTCTGCACCAAAGCGCCCAGTCGCGACCTCAGGGTGCGCCTGACGGGCCAACATGCACAGGTGCTCGAACAGGGCGCGCGCGTGTTCTGGCGGCGCCGCCGTGGAGAACCCGGGGCGGGTTCCAGAGCGCGTATCCGCCGCCAGTGTGAACTGCGGTACCAGCAACAAGCCGCCACCCACATCCTGCAGGCTGCGGTTCATCCGGCCGTCGGCGTCGGCAAAAACCCGGTAAGTCAGCAGGCGCCCGAGCAGGCGGCTGGCCTGTGCAGCCTCGTCCTGCGGCCGCACACCGACCAGCACCAGCAGGCCGGGGCCGATTGCCGCGATCTCTACTCCGTCAACCGCAACCGCGGCCGAGGTCACCCGCTGCAATAAACCGATCATTCAATAATAGGGCGATTTCTTACACGGTGGCGCGCGCTTAGGCGGACAACTTGCTGGTGCCCACAGGCTCAGACTTTCGCTGTCGCTCTGCTCTAGGTCCCCTGGTGCAGGGCGGCACATGGTTTTTCCTCCTCCTTAAGCCCGGCCCCAACGCCGGGTTTTTTTTGCGCGTCGATCGCGGCCTGCGCACAATACCGCGCCATGCGCGTCCTCTTCCATACTCTGGCGCGGCTGCCTTTGTGGCTGCTGCATGTAATCGGCGACCTGATCGGCACGCTGTTGTGGTGGCTGCCAAACGGTCGTCGCATGGTAGCGATGCGCAATATCGACCTGTGCCTGCCGGAGCTGCCGGCCGCCGAGCGCCGCCGGCTGGCGCGGCGCTCGGTGCAGCACGAGGTCAAGACCATTCTCGAGATGCCGGTTGTGTGGCTGGGCGGCGAACGCCGGGTGCTGTCCCTGGTGCGCGAATGGCGAAACAAGCACCTGCTGGATGAGGCCCTGTCCCACGGCAAGGGCCTGATCCTGTTGACCCTGCATCAGGGCAATTGGGAAGCTCCTGCGATTCCGTTTTCCAGGGACTACACCGCCACCGGTCTCTACAAGCCACAGCCCGGCGTCATTAATGATCTCTCGGTCATCGGCCGCGGTCGCTTTGGCGGCCAGCTCGTGCCAGCCGAGGGCGGCGTGGGCCGCAAGCTGGTGGAGATCCTGGCGCGCAACGAGACGGTCTACTTCATGCCGGATCAGGACCCGCCGGAAGGTCGCGGCGTGTATGCGCCGTTCTTCGGTATTCAGGCACACACACCCACTCTGGTGGCCAAGCTGGTCCGGCAAACCGGCGCTCGTGTGGTCTTCTTCTACGGCGAGCGCCTTCCCCGCGGGGCCGGCTTCATCGCGCATTTCTTTGCGGCACCCGAGGCCATCTACAGCGATTCCATCGAGACCTCGGTCGCTGGTATGAACGCAGGACTGGAGCAGTGTGCTCGGGACTGCCTGGAGCAGTACTGGTGGGGCTACAAGCGTTTCCGGCGCCGGCCTGCGGGTGAGCCGCGCCTGTATCAATAGGTCGGTCGGGGCGGCTTGCAGGCCGGGGATTGCACCGTACAATCCAGACCCCATCGGAACTCCGCAGCGCGGTTCAGGTCACAGGCCGCGAATGTTCCATTCATCCGCAACATCTACAAGAACCCAATGGATAGCGAAATCCTGATTGAGGCGCGTGCTCTCACGCGCCGCTACGGTCCCACCGTGGCAGTCGAGAATCTGGACCTCAGCTTGCGCAAGGGCGAGATCCTCGGACTGCTGGGCCCCAACGGGGCCGGCAAGTCGACGACGATGAAGATGCTGACCGGCAATCTGGCCCCCAGCAGCGGCGACATCCGCGTCAACGGCATCTCCTTGCGCGAACAGCCCAAGCGCGCGAAGCAGCATCTGGGATATCTGCCGGAACAGCCCCCGGTCTATCCGGAGCTGACCGTGGACGAATATCTCGGCTACTGCGCCGGGCTGCACGGGGTCAGCAGGCAGCAGCGCGCCGCCGCCATTACTTCAGCCAAGCGCGACTGCGGCCTCAGCGATGCGGGCCGGCGTCTGGTCGGCAATCTTTCCAAGGGCTACCAGCAGCGCGTGGGCATTGCCCAGGCCATCATTCACCGCCCCCCGGTCGTCATTCTCGACGAGCCTACGGTGGGTCTCGACCCGATCCAGATTCGCGAAATCCGCTCGCTGATCGGTGAGCTGGGCCGTAACCATTCGGTCATCCTGTCCAGCCATATCCTGCCGGAGATTCAGGCAGTCTGCGGGCGCGTGATGATCATTGCGCGCGGGCGCATGGTCTACAACGAGTCGCTGGATGCAATTCGCGCCGGCCAGTTCAGCCGCGTGGCCGCTGCCTTCCGCAACGCGCCGGCCGACCCTTCGGCACTGAATGTGATCGCGGGCGTGAAATCGGTGACCGCCAAAGACGCGGGCCACTTCGTGTTTGATTGCGAAGCGGGCACCGACCCGCGTGAGGCCATCGCCGCGGCCGCAGCCGACAAGGGCTGGGGGCTGTACGAGCTGTACGCGATGAACCGCAGCCTGGAAGAGACCTTTGTCGAGCTGACATCGGGTGACGACGTGAGGGCGGCAGCATGATGCGCCGGTCAGCCGCAGCCGTTAACCCATGCGCCATACCCACGCCCGCCGGCGTGGATGCGCGCACGTTCTTCTGTATTGTCCAGGGCTTCGTGTCATGACTGCCATACTCAATATCGCGCGCACCGAGTTGCGCCGCATCTTTCTGTCACCCCTGGCCTGGGCGGTACTGGCGGTACTGCAGTTCATCCTAGGCTTCGTCTTCATCAACCTGCTGGCCGAATACGCGGCCAACGCCGGCATGGGCGGCAACGACCAGTTCGGCGTTTCTGATTACATCGGCGGCTCGCTGTACGGCTTTGCCACGATCTTGCTGCTGCTGGTGATTCCGCTGATGACCATGCGCGTGTTCGCCGAAGAGCGGAAATCCGGCGCCATCACCTTGCTGTTCTCGGCACCGGTGTCGCTGACCGAGATCGTGCTTGGCAAGTACCTCGGATTGCTTGGCTTCGTCGCTGCGATCCTGCTGCTGATGCTGGCGATGCCGCTGGCGCTGAGCGGGTCGACGGACCTTGACTGGGGCCGCATTGCCGCCGGCTTGCTGGGTCTGTTCCTGCTGATGTCAGCGTTCAGTGCTGCCGGCCTGTTCGTATCGTCACTGACGCGCGAACCCACGATTGCCGCGGTTGCTACCTTCGGCCTGCTGCTGCTGGTATGGCTGATCAATATCCTCGCCTACAACGACAGCATTCCGTTCAAGGAGCTGTTCGCTTATCTGTCGCTGATCGACCATTACGAGAGCCTGCGCCGCGGGGTGTTCAACACCGCTGACGCCATCTATTACGTCCTGTTCTCAGCGTTATTCCTATCGCTGACCGTGTTGCGCCTGGACATGGAACGGAATTGAGCTCATGACCAAGAAACAAACTCTGATCCAGCAATTGTTGAACGGCCTGTTGGTCGTTGCCGCTATCGTCCTGCTCGGCTTCATCTCGGTGCGCTTCAAGACCGAGATCGACTGGACGGCGAACAAGCGCAACACCTTGACCGAAGCCAGCACCAAGCAGCTGGCGGCGATGCCTGACCCCATTCACTTCTATGTTTTTGCCCCCAGCGGCGCTGATTCACGGCGCGCGATCGAAACCGATCTCGACAAGTACCGCCGAGAGAAAGCCAACATCGAGCTGGAGTTCGTCGATCCGAGCGTTTCCCCGCAGAAGGTGCGCGAGTTCAACATCACCTTCGTCGGCCAGGTGGTCGTCGAGTACCAGGGCCGTAGGGAAACGCTGACCGCGACCACGGAGCAGGCGATCACCACGGCGTTCCAGCGTCTGGCCTATTCCGGTGAGCAGTGGGTCGTGTTCCTGGAGGGCCACGGCGAACGCTCTACCAGCGAAGGGGGGCCCGCGAGCATGACCCGCTTCGCGACCGCGCTGCAGGAGAAGGGACTGAAAGTTCAGTCGCTGAATCTGGTGCAGAACCCGCGCGTTCCGGACAACACCAGTCTGCTGGTCATCGCCTCGCCGTCGGCGAAGCTGTTCGAAGGCGAAATCAAGCTGATTCAGGAATTCGTGGATCAGGGCGGCAATCTGCTGTGGTTGGCGGACCCCGACTTTCCGGCTGGACTGGAGCCGCTGGCCAAGCAACTCGGCGTTGAATGGCAGAACGGCTACGCGATCCTGCCGGAGTACCAGCTGCTGGGTACCGGACACCCCGGCTTCTTCGCCGCGATTGAGTATCCGTCCAACCCGGTGACTCAGGGTCTGGACATGGTCACGCTGTTCCCGCTGGTGCGCTCGCTGAAGACGGCACCGCCCGAGGGCTGGACCGCGCAAGCGCTGCTGCGCACGTCGGAGGCCGCATGGCTGGAAACCGGCGACATGAGTTCCGGTCAGGTCGCGCTGGATGCTGGGGACATCCCCGGTCCGCTGACCATCGGCGCCACGCTCACTCGACAGTTCACGCCGGCGAAGGAAGGCGAGGAGGCCGCCAAACCTCATCCGCAGCGGATCGCGCTGATTGGCGACGCCGACTTCCTGTCGGACGCCTACCTCGGTGAGCTGGGCAATCAGCAACTAGGCCTGAATCTGGTGCAGTGGCTCGCATCCCGCGATGCGCAGCTGAACATCGATGTGCCCAAGGCGCCCGATACCGCGCTGTTCCTGCCCGGTTGGGCAACGATGCTGATGGCTGTCGGCTTCGTGGTGCTGCTGCCGCTGGTGCTGCTCGGCTTCGGCGTCACCCGCTGGATCATCCGGCGGCGCAAGTAGTCGGTGGCCAGCATGAATCGACTACATCTGAATCTGGCACTGCTCGTGGTGGTGGTGGCGCTCGGAGCGACCCTCTACTTCACGCAGAAGAAGGAACAGAAGGGGCCGCCGCTGACACCGCTAACCGAGGCTACGCTAGAGCGCATACGCATCGAGCACCCGGACACCAAGGCCATCGCGCTGCAGAAGCGGGACGGGCGGTGGTGGCTGACCGAGCCGGTCGAGGCGGCAGCCGACCCGCTGGAAGTCGCGTCGATCACCAATCTTGCCGGCATCGAAGCGCAGCGCAAGCTGGCCAGTGCCGAGGTCGAACTCAAACAGCTGAAGCTCGACCCGCCCGGCTACACCGTGACGCTGAACGACACCCGGCTCGAGTTCGGCGACAGTGAGCCGATCGAGTACCGGCGTTATGTCCGCGTGGGTGACGAGATCGCGTTGATCGCCGACCCCTCGGCCACAGCACTGGATGCGGACTATTCGGAATTGGTGGCCAAGGAGCTGCTGCCCAAGGATGCCGAGATCGTCGCGATCGAGGTTCCGGGCCTGCGCCTTGCTCGCAGCGAGGATCAACAGTCGTGGCAGCTCACCCCGGAGAGCCCGGACGCCAGCGCTGACCAGAAGCAGGCGCTTGTCTCTGCCTGGAAGTCCGCGCGCGCAATGTGGAACGCCGCCGCTGAAGCCGACAGCACGGGCGAACCGATCACCATCAAGCTCAAGGACGGTGCCGTGCAGCTGCGCCTGATTGCGCGCGAACCACAGCTGATCATCGAGAATCCGACGCTGGGCGTGCGCTACACGTTGTCGAAGGCCCTGGGCGACGAGCTGCTGCAGCTGCCACCTCCGCCCACAGCGGCCCCACCCGCCGAACCCGCGCCGCCGGGCGCCGGCGCTGAAGACGCACTACCCGAATGAATCAATGTGAAACAATTCCGGCCCGCCTTGCGCGGGCTTTTTTGTGAGCCCCTACCATGCCCGAATTGCCCGAGGTTGAAACGGTACGCCGCGGCCTGGAACCGCATTGGGTCGGGCAGCGCATGCGCCGTGTTGTCGTGCGCGAGTCACGCCTGCGCTGGCCCATTCCTTCACTACTCGCAGATCGCGTGCGGAGTCGTGTCGTCGACACGCTTGAGCGCCGGGGCAAGTACCTGATCGCAACCCTGGACTCGGGTGATCGCCTGATTCTGCACCTGGGCATGTCAGGGCGATTGTGGGTGGTCGATGCGGCGGAGCCGCTGCGCAAGCACGACCATGTGGACTTTGAACTCACTAACGGTCGCGTCATTCGCTTTCACGATCCACGGCGTTTTGGCGCCTTGCTGCTGTGGGCGAAAGGGGAGGTCACGCATCCGCTGCTGGCCGGCATGGGGCCGGAACCGTTCTCGGCCGAGTTTGATGGCGAGTACCTCTACCGCCGTTCGCGGGGGCGCTCGGCGCCGGTCAAAAGTTTCATCATGGATGGCCGCATCGTCGTGGGAGCAGGGAACATCTACGCCGCCGAGGCCTTGTTTCGTGCGCGCATCCGCCCGCTGCGCGCGGCCGGCAAGCTGAGCCGCGCCGATTGCACTCGCTTGGCGGACGCGGTGCGTGCTGTCTTGGCCGAGGCCGTCACTCAGGGGGGAACCACCTTGCGGGACTTCTTCGGTGCAGACGGCGCTGCCGGTTACTTTCAGCAGGCGTTGTTCGTGTACGGACGCGCGGGCCAGCCATGTCAGGTCTGCGGCACACCGATCAAGCTGCTCACCATCGGCCAGCGCGCATCCTGCTTTTG
>JBFJKG010000011.1:0-14917 GCA_041635075.1 Solimonas sp. | reverse complement strand
GGACTCGAACCTCCACGGTGTTACCCGCTAGTACCTGAAACTAGTGCGTCTACCAATTCCGCCATCTCGGCGCGGGCGCGCATTGTCGCGATGTGAAATCCCTTTGTCAATGAAGAAACAGAAGACTAAAAATTCGGCACGCAGTGGCTCCACCGGGGCCGCTTGGCAGCAAGCTGACAGTGAGTATGCGCAGGAGCAATCCCGCTACCTCGACCCGATCCCCAGCCGCAAGCTGATTCTGGACAACCTGACGGAGCTCGACGGCCCGCGAACGCTCGACGAGCTGATTGGCCATTTCAAGCTTGGCAAGCTGTCGCAGCAGGAGGCGTTGGGCAAGCGGCTACAAGCCATGGTGCGTGATGCGCAGCTGGCCCAGAACCGTCGCGGTGCCTACGGACCGGTAGTCGACATGCAGCTGGTGGCCGGGCAGGTGCAGGCGCATCGAGACGGCTTTGGCTTCCTGATTCCAGACGCAGGCGGACCGGATGTGTTCCTGCCGCCGCGGCAGATGCGGGCACTGATGAATGGTGATCGTGTGCTGGTGCGCATTGCCGGCAAGGATTACAAGGGGCGCCCGGAAGGGGTGGTTGCCGAGGTGATCGAGCGCGTCAGTCGCAGCGTGGTCGGGCGTCTCCATGTTGAGCGCGGCGTCAGCTACGTGATTCCCGACAATCCCCGGGTGCAGCAGGACCTGCTGATTCCTGCCGAACACTTGGGCGGAGCCAAGCATGGGCAGATGGTGGTGGCGGAGATTGTGACGCCCCCTGGCAACCGCACGTTGCCGGTGGGTGAAGTGACCGAAATCCTGGGCGAGCATCTGGCGCCGGGCATGGAGATCGAGGCTGCGATCCGGGCGCATAACCTGCCCAACGAGTGGCCGCTTGCGGTAGAGCGGGAAGCGGCGGCGATTCCAGACGTGGTGCAGCCTGCACAGATGGCAGGTCGTGAAGACATCCGCGAGTTGCCGCTGGTCACGATTGACGGTGCCGACGCCAGAGATTTTGACGACGCGGTGTACTGCAAGCCCATCAAATCGGGCCTGCTGCGCAAGGGTGGGTGGACGCTGTGGGTGGCTATCGCTGACGTATCTGCCTATGTCGTGCCAGACGCGCCGCTGGACAAGGAGGCGTCGAGCCGTGGCACCTCGGTGTATTTTCCGCAGCAGGTCATCCCCATGCTGCCGGAGAAGCTGTCCAACGGCTTGTGCTCACTCAACCCGGATGTCGATCGCCTCTGCATGGTCTGCGAGATGCGCGTGATGCCGGATGGCGAGATTGCCAAATCCCGCTTTTTTGAGGGCGTAATGCGCTCCAAAGCGCGCCTGATCTACGAAGATGTGGCGGAGATGTTGGACAATCCGACGGGTGCCGCTGCGCAGGCCAGGAGCGGCCTGTTGCCGCATCTACAAGCGCTTAACGACGTGTTTGAGGCGCTGTTTGCGGCGCGTAGTCGTCGCGGTGCAATCGACTTTGAGTCCACCGAGACCAAGATCCTGTATTCCGATGAGCGCAAGATCGAGCGCATCGTGCCGATCAAACGGAATCGCGCACATCGTCTGATTGAAGAGTGCATGGTGGCCGCAAACGTTGAGGCCGCCAAGTTCACCGAACGGCACAAGCTGCCCACCCTGTACCGTGTCCACCAGGATCCGGACGGAGCGAAGATACTGGCGCTGCGCGAATTTCTGGCGCTGCGCAGCCTCAGCCTGGGCGGCGGCGCCGAGCCCAAGGCCGGCGATTTTGCCAAGGTCCTGGCCACGGCCAAGAGCCGGCCCGACCAGAGCCTGATCCAGACGGTGCTGTTGCGCACGCTGATGCAGGCGCGCTACAGCCCTGACAACACCGGCCACTTTGGCCTCGCGCTGACGCACTACGCCCATTTCACATCACCGATTCGCCGCTACCCGGATCTGTTGCTGCACCGGGCCATCAAGCACGGATTGCGCAAGGGCAAAGCCAAGGATTTCATCTACAGCCGCGAGCAAATGGAGTCTTACGGCGCGCACTGTTCGATGACCGAGCGCCGCGCGGACGAGGCCACCCGCGACGTGGTGACCTGGCTCAAATGCGAGTTCATGCGGGATCGCGTTGGCGAGGAGTTCAATGGCCTGGTATCGGGTGTGGCGCCGTTTGGCTTATTCGTGGAGCTGGAAGGGCTGTATGTCGATGGCCTCGTGCACGTATCGACGCTGAAGAACGATTACTACGAGTTTGACGACCGCCGGCACCGCTTGGTTGGCAGCCGCGGCGGCATGTCATATGGTCTTGGGGACCGTCTGCGCATCAAGTTAGTGCGCGTCAATCTGGATGAGCGCAAAATAGACTTGGAGCTGATTCAGGCGCTGGGGCGTTCATCCAATGTTCAGGGCGCCAAACCAGAATCACGCAAATCCACCAAGCGTCCAGCGCGACGCGATAAACAATCTTCGAGGAAGCATCGATGAAACACGCTCGTCTGCTAGTTGTAGTGGCCCTGGCTGCCGGTTTGTCGTCCTGCGCGACCGACGATCCGAACCGTCGTGCGAAGACCGGTGCCGCCATCGGCGCTGTGCTCGGTGCCGTAGCCGGGAATCAGGTCAGTCATGCCCGCGGCGCGCCGATCGTCGGCGCCGTGGTCGGCGCGATGGCCGGTGGTGCGGTGGGCAACTACATGGACAAGCAACACGCCCAGCTGCAGCGTGATCTTGCGGCAGAGGCCGCTCGCAACGAGCTCAACATCACCCGCTTGTCGGGTGATGCACTGAAGATCGGCATTGCCAGCGATGTCAGCTTCGACCTCAACAGCGCGCAGATGCGACCCGAGGCGATGAACACCTACACCAAGATTGCCAGCATCCTGAAGGACTATGACAAGACGGTGATCCATGTCGTCGGGCATACCGACACTTCCGGTAGCGACAGCCACAATCAGGGGCTGTCCGAGCGTCGCGCAGCCGCGGTGGCCAGCTATCTGAGCAGCCAGGGTGTGCTTGCCAGCCGTGTTCGTCAGGAAGGTCGCGGCGAGCGTGAGCCTCTGGTGCGTACTGGCGACAACGTCAAGGAGCCGCGCAATCGCCGTGTTGATATCGTGATCAAGCCGGTTATCGAAGGCCAGGAGCAGCAGGCCTGGACACCGCCCCCCTATCTGGGCGGCTAACGGTAGTCCCGGAACGGACACGTCGCCCCCGCACTGCGGGGGCGACGTGTTTGCGTCACCCTGCTGCAGAACGGCGCATCTGAAGAGACCCGAGTTTTGGCCAAATCGACATTGATCGGCGGATTCCATGCGGTGCTGGCCGCACTGGAGGACGCCAACGACAAGCCTTTTGAGATCTTGCTGGCGGATACGCGCAAGGATGAGCGCGCACGGCGGATTCATGCTCTGGCGCAGGAGTTCGGGGTCCGGGTGCGTGTGGTCTCGCGCTCCGAGCTGGATCTGAAAGCCCCCGAACTTCGGCATCAGGGTGTGTTGGCGCTGGTCCCGGAAAAGGCTTTCGACGCCGAAGATTCCCTGTACCAGCCGGCTGACGGCCCGCGACTGCTGCTGGCACTTGACGGTGTCCAGGACCCACACAATCTGGGGGCCTGCCTGCGGACTGCGGAGGCGGTCGGTGTCGACGCCGTCATCATTCCGCGGGATCGCAGTGCCGGACTCACGGCAGTGGCTCGCAAGAGTGCGGCGGGCAGCGCCGAACGCGTTCCACTGGTTGCGGTGACCAATCTCGCGCGCAGCCTGGAGCGACTCAAGACGCTCGGTTACTGGCTGACTGGCCTGGCCGGTGAAGCCACCGAGACGCTTTATCAAGTTGATCTGACCGGCCCCACCGTGCTGGTTGTGGGCGCGGAGGGTGAGGGGCTGCGCCGCCTCACGCGCGAAACCTGCGATCGCCTGATCCGTATCCCAATGCAAGGTAAGACCGAGAGTCTCAATGTGTCGGTGGCGACCGCAGTATGCCTTTACGAGGCATGGCGCCAGCGCCAGTTGCCGGTAACACGCAAGGCCCGCTGAGGTCCGCGGCTGATTGCATTAAGCCGCTGATTCACCTAAGATTCGCGCCCCCGCGTCGAGCCTCGGCGTGGGTTTCTTATACCTTGCTCCATTCACCAGGCCATCGCCGGTGCGGGGGCCATTGGCAATAAAGCCAATGCTCACAGGGAGTTATTGATGCGTCATTATGAAATTGTGGTCATGGTGCACCCGGATCAGAGCGAACAGGTTCCGGCCATGATCGAGCGTTACAAGAACATGATCCAGGCGGGTGAAGGTCAGGTTCATCGTCTGGAAGATTGGGGTCGCCGTCAGCTGGCCTATCCGATCGCCAAGGCGCACAAGGCCCACTACGTGCTGATGAACGTCGAGATCAGCGACGCCACGCTCGCCGAACTCGAGAACGCGTTCCGATTCAACGATGCGGTCATCCGCAAGCTGGTTATCCGCACTGAAGCGGCGGTAACCGAGCAGTCGGCCCTGTTCAAGGTGCCGGATGAAGAGAAGAAGCCGGGTGAGTTCCGCGCACGTCACGAAGACGGCGCAGAAGACGGTGACGGTGCGGCGGCCGATGAAGACGGCGGTTCTACCGATACCGATGAAGTCAACGTTGAAGCAGGAGCCTAAGTCATGGCACAGCAATTCTATCGTCGCAAGAAGTCTTGCAAGTTCAGCGCTGAAGGCGCCCCCGAGATCGACTACAAGGATCTCAACACGCTGAAAGGCTACATCTCCGAGAACGGCAAGATCGTTCCGGCCCGCATCACCGGCACCCGTTCGCGCTATCAGCGTGAACTGTCGCTGGCGATCAAGCGCGCGCGCTTTCTGGCGCTGCTGCCCTACACCGATCGTCACCTGTAAGGAGCGCGCTTCATGAACGTGATTCTGCTCGAAAAAATCAAGAAGCTCGGCGACCTCGGCGACACCGTTGACGTCAAGCCCGGCTTTGGTCGTAACTATCTGCTGCCCCAGGGCAAGGCCCTGCCGGCCACCGAGGCCAACCGCAAGGTGTTTGAGGTACGCAAGGCCGAGCTGCTGAAGAAGGCCAACGAAAGCCTCAGCGCGGCAAAAATGCGCGCTGAACAGCTGGCGGGCAAGACGGTCACCTTGAGAATGCTGGCTGCCGAAGAGGGCAAGCTCTACGGTGCTGTGCATCCGGCCGATATCGTGCGCGCCGCCGAGGAACAGGGACTTACCCTGAATAAGGGTGAGATCGACTTGGTCAGCGGTACCATCCGTCAGCTGGGCAGCTACGTGATCGGCGTGCGCTTGCACTCCGAGGTTGAGACCAGCGTTACTGTCGTCGTGGTAGAAGACAAGCCGCAGGCCTGAACCGCGATGCAAGGTTGATCATCCGGCCCGCCCTGTGCGGGCCGGTTTGTTTCTATCGCCGTACTTTCGCCGTTCGCACGGCGGAGCGACAATGCCGACGATGAGCACACCGCTGAAACTCCAACAGCAGCCCAAGCTGCCCCCGCATTCGCTGGAGGCGGAGCAATCCGTGCTTGGCGGCCTGATGCTGGATAACAGCGGGTGGAACGACCTGGCGGATCGCCTTTCCCCAGACGATTTCTACAGCGCGGATCACCAGCTGATCTATCGGGCAATCAGCGAACTGGTCGGCAGCAACCGGCCCTGCGATTTCATCACGCTCTCCGAGCACCTGAAAGCGCAGGGCAAGCTCGAGGCCGCGGGTGGGCTAGGGTATCTGGGCACACTGGCCAACGACACGCCTAGTGCGTCCAATGTGCTGGCGTACGCGGAGATCGTGCGTGAGCGCTCAGTGTTGCGCGCATTGGTGACCGTGGGCGGCGAAATTGCCGACCTCGGCTACCGGGCCGACGGTCGCAACTACGCCGAGCTGCTGGATGTTGCCGAGCAACGGGTGTTCGCGTTGCGCTCGCGGGCGGAGCATGCGCGCTCGACATATTTCGCGTTGCCGGAGTTGATGGACGGACTTGAACGCAAGATTGACGATCTGCGCAAGAATCCCGGTGGACTATCCGGCCTACCCACCGGCTTTACCGACTTCGATCTGAAGACGACCGGCTTGCATCCGGGTGATCTGGTGATTCTGGCTGGCCGCCCGGCGATGGGTAAGACCAGCTTTGCGCTCAACGTCGCCGAGCACGTCGCGCTCTACGAGAAAAAGCCTGCGGCCGTGTTCAGCATGGAAATGCCGGCGGAACAGCTGGCTCTGCGCATGGTCGCCTCGTTTGCGCGCATACCGATGGGCAAGCTCCGCAGTGGTGAGCTGGAGGACCGAGACTGGGATCGTCTGGTTTCCCAGGGCAGCCTGATTCGTGAGGCGCCTTTATACATAGACGAGACCGGTGCGCTTTCGCCGCTGGAACTGCGCGCACGTGCACGACGCATCAAGTCCCGTCATGGCCTTGGCCTGATTGTGGTCGACTACATCCAGCTGATGCAGGTGCCTGGGACCAAGGACAACCGGACCAATGAAATCTCCGAGATATCGCGAAGCCTGAAGGCGCTGGCCAAGGAGCTGGCAGTGCCGGTGATCGCCCTGTCTCAGCTCAATCGCGGCGTGGAGCAACGTGACAACAAGCGACCGCGGATGGCCGATTTGCGCGAGTCCGGCGGTATCGAGCAGGACGCGGATCTGGTGGTGTTCATCTACCGAGACGAGGTCTATAACGTCGACTCGCCGGACAAGGGTACGGCCGAGATCATTATTGCGAAGCAGCGTAACGGTCCGCTAGGGTCGGTCAAGACTGCGTTCCTCGGCGAGTACACGCGCTTCGATAATCTGGCTCAAGGTTACGACGCCGGCTACGAATGACTCCCCGCGTCACCGCAACTATAGATCTGGCCGCCATCCGCCATAACCTTCGTGCGGTCCGCGCGCTGGCGCCGCGCTCGCGGGTCATGGCGGCAGTCAAGGCGGATGCCTACGGTCACGGGGCGGTTCCAGTCGCACGTACCCTGGAGTCCGCTGGCGTAGACGCGCTGGCCGTGGCCTGTATCGATGAGGCCATGCAGTTGCGCCAGGCGCATGTGCAGACACCGATCGCGCTGTTGGAGGGCATCATCTCCAGTGAAGAGGCGGCGTTGGCCGTATACGAGCGGCTGCAGATTGTGGTTCATGATCACTGGCAGATCGGTTTGCTGGAGCAGTTGCCGGCCAGCGCGCAGCTGTCCCTGTGGTTCAAGCTTGATAGCGGCATGCATCGCCTTGGGTTTCCGTTGCCGGATGTGCCGCTGCTGTTGGAG
Source organism: Solimonas sp. (assembly GCA_041635075.1). Taxonomy (GTDB): domain Bacteria; phylum Pseudomonadota; class Gammaproteobacteria; order Nevskiales; family Nevskiaceae; genus Solimonas. The sequence goes on along the minus strand of JBFJKG010000011.1, from coordinate 7,717 downwards.
GTTCTGAGGCGCCGGCCGAACTGGAGGCTGGAAGGGTGGATGACCCATCTGGCCTGTGCCGATGAGCCTGAGAACCCCTTCACGCGCGAGCAGATTGATCGCTTTGATAAGGCGCTAGACGGTGTTCCGGGCATGCGCTCCATCGCCAATTCCGCCGGGCTGATCGCATGGCCCCAAGCGCGGGTTGACTGGGTCCGACCGGGCTTGGCGCTGTATGGCTGTTCGCCGCTCAGCGGTCGTACTGCCGAGTCCTTGGGCTTGCGTCCGGCCATGCGGTTGGAAAGCCGCATCATTGCCGTGCGCGAGTATGCAGAGGGAGAAACGCTAGGTTACGGTAGGCGCTATCGATGTCCGCAGCGAATGCCGGTTGCGGTGGTAGCGGTCGGATACGCCGACGGTATGCATCGCGCTTTTGGCGACGGCACCCCGGTTCTGATTCGGGGTCATCGCGGCCTGTTGGCCGGCCGCGTGTCCATGGACATGATCTCGGTCGATCTGCGCGGCGTGCCCGGTGCTCAGGTGGGGGACCCGGTGCTGCTATGGGGGCATGGCCTGCCGGCCGAGGAGGTCGCGGGACACGCCGACACCATCGCCTATGAGCTGTTCTGCGGACTGACCCGGCGCGTCCGCTTCCGCTATCTGTAATTCATGACGCGCCGGGAGGCGCTGGCTCTAGCGCGCCTGGGGGACCAGTTTGCGCACCGCATCCGCGGTGTTAACCGCGCCCGTGCGATCCAGATCCTTTCGGCTGAGCACCTGTCCTGGTGCGCCGATGCAGGGATGCTCGGCGGCATCGCGCCTGATGCGACTGCCGGTTTCCGTCAGGCAATCGCCCGCAGGTTGAGACTCCGTGACAGGTTCGGCGGATGTCACCTTTTCAGCGTCATCCGCCCAGCACGGATTCAGAGCCAGCAGCACCGCAAAGGCGATCAAGCGGCTCATGGCTGCCTCCGATAATGGCGCTCTGGAGTCGACATAAGCAGGAGTGCGCTCTGCATTAACCGGTGATCAGGAAGGTCATCTGGGTACCGACCAGCTCCACCACATCGTTATGGTTGAGTTTGCGCGCCTGCGTATCAATTGGCTTGCCGTTGACCAGCGGCTTCTGGCCGGCACCGTCGCCACCTACATGGACAATGTAGTAGCCATCTGCCCGGCGCGTTACCGCAGCAACCTGAACCCCGGGCTTGCCGATGGTGGTCAGCGCCTTGGAAAGCTCGAGTTCCTTGCCGGCATTGGGGCCGCTGGCCACGCGCAACTTGCCCATCAGCGGCCGCGCAGCCGCGGCTGCAGCCGGTGCGGCGACAGCCGTTGCAGCGGGAGGTGCCGCCGCTGCAGCCGGAGACGCCGCTTGGCTGACCTGCGCATCGAAGGCCGCGCCATACTGGCCAGGCTTGAGAATCATGGTCTTCTCGAAATCGTCATCGCCGCCGCCTTCGCCTTCGTACTTCAGCGTGTTGCGGCCGATCGAGATGACGTCGCCGTGCGACAGCGGGTGTTTGGCAACCTGCTTGCCGTTTACCGTAGTGCCGTTAGTGGAGTCCAGATCCTCCAGAAAGGAATCCTGCAAGATGGTGATGACCACGGCATGACGGCCGGACACGGCCTTGTCGTTCAGACTGATGTCGTTGTCAGGATGACGCCCGACGGTCACCCGCTCCTTGTTCAGCGGTACCTCGGTCGACGCTCCGCTGCTGTCGGTGACGATGAGCTTGCCCATAGTAATTTCGGCCTCTAGAACCATTCCATCAATCGTTCGTACCAGCGCCGGCCGCGCGCAAACGAAGCGTTCGCGCGTGCCAAGACTGCTGACACATTATCTTTGCCGCCGCCCTCGTTGGCGAGTTCAACCAGCTTCTGTACGGCGAGGGGAAGATTATCAGCGTACTTTCCAAGTGTTAAGCCGATCTGTTCATCATTGACCATGTCGGTGAGGCCGTCTGAGCACAGCAGCAAGACGTCGCCGATTTCGACAGGTTCTTCCATCAGGTCGACCAGTACATCCGGCTCAACCCCGAGGGCGCGCGTCACGATGTTCTTTCGAACCAGCTTGCCTGCATCCTCACGCGAATAGTGGCCGCGGGCCACCAACTCCTCGACGAGAGAATGATCGCGGGTAATCTGCTCCAAATTGCCAGATCGAAACCGGTACAGGCGCGAGTCACCCACGTAAGCGATCGAGATCCGATCGTTGTGAAACAGGCAGGCGACCACGGTGGTGCCCATGCCTGCGCACTGCGGCTGGCTCTGCGAAACCTGATGAATTGTGCGGTGCGCTTCTTCAACCGCGCCTTTCAGCATCAGTGCTTCGAGGCTGTAGCCGCTCTCGCGGTCAACCTCGCCATGCTTGAGTGTGGGCCACTGGCGTTTGGCCACATCAAGAATGGTGGTGACGGCGATGCCACTGGCAATCTCGCCTGCGTTGTAGCCGCCCATGCCATCGGCCAGCACCAGCATGCCGATGTCCGGATCTTCGCCGACGGCATCTTCGTTGTTGTTACGCACCCGCCCGGTATCGGACAGGAGCGCGGTCGACAGTTTGTCTTTTAGTGCCATGGATAGACTAGTGGGTGCTGAGTGCGCTGCCGGCTGCACGCAGGTCGCGCGCAAAATCACTGCCGCGCTGATAGCGCTGTTCAGCGTCCTTCTGCAACGCGCGATCTATCGCCGCGCTCACTGCCGGCGGCAGATCAGGGCGGAGTACGCTGGCAGGTGCATGCGGTTCGTTGGCAATTTTGAACATCAGAGTGGCCATCGATTCTGCCTGAAACGGCAGGGAGCCAGACAGCAACTGATACAGAGTCACGCCAAGCGAGAACAGGTCGGACCGGCCGTCGACACGCTTGCCCGCCAGTTGCTCGGGAGACATGTAGCTGGGCGTGCCGAGAACCATGCCGGTTTTTGTTTTGCTCGAGTCCGCGATGCGGGCAATGCCAAAGTCCATGAGTTTGAGCGTGTTGCTGGCTTCGACCAGCATCATGTTCGCCGGCTTGATATCGCGATGCACGATGCCGTTGCTGTGTGCGTAGTCGAGCGCATCCGCGGCATCGGCGATCAGGCGCAGCACTTCTGCCATGGGCAGGAGGTTGTTGGGCTTGGTATGCCGGGTCAGATCATGGCCCTTGATGAACTCCATGGCGATGAAGGCCAGATCATGTTCCTCACCGGCGTCGAAAATGGAGACGATGTTGGGGTGGGTCAGGCGGCCGGCGGTCTCGGCTTCGCGGAAGAACCGCTCCTTCACGCCAGCCAGTTCATCGGGCTCGAACTCTTGGGACAGCGCCATGGTCTTGATGGCAACCTGGCGACCGATCTTCGGATCCTTGCCCATATAGACAATACCCATTGCGCCCTTGCCCAGCTCCTTCTCGACCTGGTAGCGCCCGAGCATCGGTTTTTCCATCTGCTGTGTGGCATCCAGCACCAGGGTGCCCCCGGGATGCGAGCTGCCGCCACCGCCGCCGAGGATTACGGTCTCGGACATGCGCTTGGCACGTGACAGCTTTTGCGCGATATCGCGAAAGTCCTTGTTGTGGCCTGCGATGTATTCGTAGACGGATTCGGCCTTGTTGAACTGACGCTTGCGTTCGAAATCGAGCGCGAGGTTGTACAGCAGATCCAGCAGACGATCATCGACGGGTGACACGCGGCGGAACTTGTCGAAGGCCATATCCAGCTGACCTTGTCCCTGGAACGCTAGGCCGAGCATTTTGTTGCTTTCAGCGCCCTCGGTTTCGCTGGTCTGCTTGAGGCGCTCGGTGATGTTGAACTTCTTCACCGTCATGAAGGCGTGCGTCAGCAGCAGGAACGCGGCCATGATCGTCAGCTTGAACCAGATCGCCGCCGACACCATGGCCGCGACCTCGCCAACCAGCAGGCCGATGACCAGGATTAGCGTCACGATCGCTGCGAGCGTTGATTTCAAGCGCGGCAACAGCAGGGCGGCGTACAGCAACAGCAGCGCAAACAGCCCGAGTTCTGCCCAGGGTGCCCATGAAGGACGGGTGAAGAAATCCTCCTGAAGGATGCTGGAAATGGTGTGCGCGAGCGTCACGACCGGTGCGGTGGCCGACGCCACCGGTGTGGCGAAGGTGTCGCCGGTTCCCACCGCCGTGGTGCCGATCAGCACGATCTTGTCCTTGTACTTGGCGGGAGACAGCTTGCCGCTGAGCACATCGTAGGCTGAGTCGACCGGGAAGGCGGGGTGACCACCGGTGTCGCCATACCACTGGGAGTACATCCGCAACGCCGGGGAAGTGCCGATACTCAGCCCTCCCAACTGCACCCCTTCTCCCAGCCTCACCTCGATATCAGCCGGTCGCAGATTGAGTGCTTCTGCAGCCACGATCAGGGACAGCGAAGGGAAGAACTCGTCGTAGTACTGAATAACCAGAGGTTCAAAGCGTACCGCCCCATCGACATCCGGCGTGACATTGATGTGGCCGATCGCAGATGTCGCCTGAGCCAGTAAAGGAATCGGCAGTTGGACACTCATTGCGGGCAACGGCAGGGCGCCAGCAGCGCGCGCATCAATGCGATCCTGAATGTTCGTCAATGCATTCCGCCGAACGGATTCCGGCAGTGGCTCATCCGGGCGCCCTTGGGGCCGCCCAAGCGTAAAGATCATCGGCAGTACCGCGTGTCCTTGCGTCTGTAGCGCCGAGGCCAATTGCTCATCCGGGGCACCACTGGCCTTGGCCGCAGCATCAATGCGCGCCAGTAGTGCGGTCATCAAGCCGCGATAGTCCCTGGACAGCGCCGAGTCCCGATAGGCCTCTGCGATGCCGGCGATCTGTGGCGCATCCTTTGCCGTTTCATCCAGCATCACGCCGAAGGTATCGATCTCCACCGGAATCTGCTGGGTCAGCGGGGATGCTGCGAGTTCGGCATTGAGCGCGTTCAAGGTCTCTGCACCCGCGGACTGCTCGGCCTCCAGGTACAGCGCGGTATTGGCGACGACCCGCGCGCCACCCTCGCTCAGCTTGCGGATCAACTCCGCCTGCTGGGCGCGGGGCCAAGGCCAGCGCCCGAGGTTGCGGATGGAGGCATCGTCTATGGCGACGATGCTGATGCGATCGGACGGCGTGCGTTCAGTGGCACGCACCCCCACATCGTAGGTGTAGCGTTCCAACGCCTGGAAGCTGTCGGCAAATACACCGTAGGCGAGCACCAGGAACAGCACTGCAAAGGCGACGGCGGCAAACCAATCTTGCGCCCATATTCTTGTTTTCACCGCAGAAGTCCCCCAGAACTCGATGCGTTAAGCTTGATAGTAACGCGTTTGTCGTCCGCCAAAACACTCCTGAATCGCGATAACCCCCATGGCCAAGGCTCGTACCGAATATCTCTGTCAGAGCTGTGGCGCGACCAGCCCGAAGTGGGTCGGACAATGCGCCGATTGCGGTGCCTGGAACAGCTTGGTCGAGGGGGTGGCCGCGGCGCCATCGCGCAAGCGCAGTGGTGGGCTCAGTGGCCAGACCGAAGGCCGTGTGCGGCGACTAAGTGAGGTGGGGGCCACCGAGGCGCCGCGTGTCAGCTCTGGGCTGTCGGAGATGGATCGGGTGCTGGGCGGAGGCATCGTGCCCGGCGCCGTCATCCTGATCGGTGGAGACCCCGGCATCGGCAAGTCGACACTGCTGTTGCAGGTGCTCTGCGATCTGCAGTCCCGACTGCCGACGCTCTACGTAACCGGTGAGGAATCGCTGACACAAGTGCATCTGCGCGCCCGCCGCCTGAATCTGACGCAGATGGATCTTCCGGTGCTGACCGAGACGGCAGTCGAGCAGATCATCGCCCAGATGCAGGTGCTGCAACCGGCGCTGGTCGTGATTGATTCGATTCAGACGCTGTACACCGAGGCGCTTGATTCAGCGCCCGGTTCGGTTTCCCAGCTGCGCGAATGCGCCGCGCAGTTGGTGCGTTATGCCAAGGCGACCCAGACCACGGTGATTCTGGTGGGACATGTCACCAAGGAGGGCGCCATTGCAGGACCGCGAGTACTCGAGCACATGGTCGATACCGTGTTGTATTTCGAGCATGACCCGGGGTCACGTTTTCGCCTGATACGCGCGGTCAAGAATCGCTTTGGCGCGGTCAACGAACTCGGCGTCTTTGCCATGACCGATGTCGGGCTGAAGGAAGTCAGTAACCCGTCGGCCTTGTTTCTGTCGCGCCATCAACTGCCGGTGCCCGGCAGCGTTATTACCGTGACCCGACAGGGCAGTCGTCCGCTGCTGGTGGAGGTGCAGGCTCTGGTCGATCAATCATTGCTCGGGAATCCACGCCGGGTGGCGCTGGGCCTGGAAGGCAATCGCCTCAACATGCTGCTGGCGGTCCTGCATCGCCACGGCGGCATTTCGTTGGGGGATCAGGACGTGTTTGCCAATGTGGTCGGTGGTATGCGTATACAGGAGACCGCCGCCGACTTGCCGCTGCTGTTGGCCGCCCTGTCCAGCTTCCGCAGCCGACCGTTGGCAGGCGATTGCGTGGTGTTCGGCGAGATTGGCCTGGCGGGAGAGGTGCGGCCGGTGTCCAGCGGTGAGGAGCGGCTGCACGAAGCCGCCAAGCACGGGTTCAAGCGAGCCATCGTGCCGGAGGCAAATCGGCCGCGGCGCGGTGCGGTCGCCGACCTGGAGGTCGTGGGTGTCAGCCGGCTGGATCAAGCATTGGCACAGCTCTGAAAGAGCCCAAGCTAGGCCGACGCCTTGGATTTGGCTGATTTCGAAGCAGCAGTTGGCGTGATGCGCATCGCTTTAACCGAGTTGGCTCGCGTTTCGATGATCTCAACCAGGTAGTCGCCTATGTCCACGCGCGCGCCTGCCTGTGGCAGGTTCTCCAGCTTTTCGAGCAGCAGGCCGTTGATCGTTTTGGGCCCGTTGGTAGGCAACTTCCAGCCAAGGTTCTTGTTCAGGCTGCGAATGGTGACCGAGCCTGACACCCGGTAGCTGCCGTCACCGTCGGCATAGACGTTCTTGATGCGGGTTGCCGGGTCCGACGTGAACTCGCCCACCACCTCTTCGAGAATGTCCTCCAGCGTCACCAGACCCTGGATATCACCGTACTCGTCCACGACAAAGCCGATACGCCGCTTCTGATTCTGGAAGTTCAGCAACTGCTGGTTCAACGGAGTGCCTTCCGGAATGAAGTAGGGCTCGCGCGCCAGTGCCAGAAGGCTCTCCACATCCAGCGTATTTTCCGCTGCCAGGCGCACGATACGCCGCAGATGCACGACGCCCTTGAGGTTGTCGATGCTGCCGTCGAATACTGGCAGGCGGGTGTGCTGGCTGCTGATGATGGCTTCGCGTACATCCGCCCAGGGCTCCGAGATATCAATGCAGATGATCTCGTTACGCGGGACCATGATGTCTTCGACCGTGACCTTTTCTAGATCGAGTATCGAAAGCAGCATCTTCTGGTGGCGCTGCGGAATCATTGCGCCTGCTTCGGCGACAACGGTTCGCAATTCCTCGCTGCTGAGGCTGTGCTGCGCGGCATCCTCGGAGGTGACGCCGATGGCCCTCAGCAAGCCGTTACTGACCAGCCCGATGACCCAAACGAGGGGCGATAGCAGGCGTTGCAGCGGCCACAGCACGTAAGCCGCCGGTATCGCTATCCGCTCCGGGTGCAGCGCGGCCAGGGTTTTGGGTGTCACTTCGCCGAAAATCAGCAACAGCAGGGTAAGGCTGCCGGCTGCGATGGCGATGCCGCTGTCACCCGG
>JBFJKG010000010.1:0-15670 GCA_041635075.1 Solimonas sp. | reverse complement strand
GCAGCCTCGACGTAGTACTCGACGCAAGCCACGGTATCGGCAAAGCGGTCGGCCCGTTCGTGCGACTCACGCAGCGAGCCGAATGATGCGCCCACCAGAAAGCGCCGCAGTTGCCGCAATAAACTGCCGGCGCGCGCACTTCCCAGAATCTCGAACCCTGAGGCAATCTCGTCTACCAGCAGCGCCGCCTCCGGCAACTCGGCCGAGGTGCCTGACTTGATGTAGGTGTCGACTGCAGCCTTGACCCGCGCCAGATTGACCAGCGATTCGCGGTACAACGCGCTCATGCCCTCGGAGAGATCACGCGAAGCCGGCGTCTTGACCTCCAGCTCGTCGCGCTGATCCATGTCGCGCGGACGTCGCAGCTGGAAATACAGCGCGTTCTCGAGGCTGTTTTCCACCCTCAATATGGAGGTGGCAATCTCCATCCAGACACCCGCCCCGGAGTTCTCGTCCACGGCTTCCAGGGCTTCGGCCTGATTGGCTACGACCCGCTGCAGCACCGTCAAGCCCAATGCTGACAACGTATCCGAGATCCGCTTCAGGCTTGCGCGCGTCTCTGCGAAGTCCGCGCCAGCACCGCCGGTACGCACGGCCAGGTCGATGCGGTCCTTGATCCGCGAAAACTCCGTGCGAATCTCCTCGGAAACGCGCGCCAGCAGCGAGGTGCTGGGGCCATGAATCTTGCGGCGGTTCTCCTCGACCTGGACTTGGCTCGGCAAGTACACGCTGAGCTGAAAGGCCTTGCGCAGAGCCACGACGCGCGCACCCTGCGCCCGCGACCGAGCCACCATAAACAGCAGCTGCAGGCTCAGGTCCAGCGCACCTTCAGCGGTGGCCACCTCTCCCTGCTCTGCCAGCAACTTCAACTGTGCGCCGCTACGCCCGATCAGACGCTTGAGGTCGATCGAATCATCGAGCGCGCGTCCCAGCAAAGCCTCGGCCACCGCAGCAACGACACGCCATAGCTGGTGAACCGGAACCGTCTGCGCCTGCTGCGCGACGTGTTCGGCAATCTTGCCCATGCGCGCCAGACCGGTTCGACCCTGTTGGGTGCCGCGGATCCAGGCCACCAGCGAAGCCTGAAACAGCGGCAGCAGCTTCGCCGCCTGCTGTTGCGCGGCACCGGTGAATCCCGAGCCGTCCTCGGCCATTGGCAGCGAGACACCGAGCGCCAGCATCTGCTGGGTAAACAGTTCAGCCTCGGTCAGCACTGGCTGGTTACGCGTCAGCCGCAGCTCGTTGATAGCGGGCTGCAGGACCAGCACACAGTCGTCGCCGCCATCGGCAAGCGCGAGCAGATAGTCGTTCAGCTGGATCGTGCATGCCAGCAGTGCCGCGCATAGCGGCTCCGGCTCCTGAATCCGCTGGTGAATCAGGTCCTGCAGCCCCTGCTTCATCTCCTCTGCCAAAGCCGCAGCGCCGTGGCACTGGATCATGGCGCTGGTGCCGCGCACCGTGTGCAATTCGACGTATGCCTGCTGCAGCGGCATCGCCTCGCTGGCATCCTCGACGTACTGTTCGATCAGGCTGCGCGCACGCGTGATGCTCTGCTCGATTTCGCCGCGCACCCAGTGCAGGCCATTCGCCAACTGCGGTCTGAGACTGGCGTTCATTGCGCGGCCGCCCGGTAGGCTTCGCTGGCGGCCAGGCGATGCAGACTCAGGGCCAGCCACGGCTGGCCCTCGCGCACGAAAGCCCCCAGCAAATAAGGTGTGAAAGGTTCGGCAGCCGCGCGCATTTCGTTGCGCTGCTCTGCCGGAGAAAACTGACGGTAACCGGCCACCTCGTCGACAATAAAGCCTGCCGGGGTCTGCTTGGAATTCAGCACCAGCACTCGCCGCGCACGGCCCAACTCAGGCAGCGGCAACCCCAGAAAGGCGGTCAAATCCACCAGCGTCAGTAGCTCGCCACGCACATTCGCGACCCCGGTCAACCAATGGCGGGCGTTGGGAACACGCGTACTGCGTGGCAACGGAATCACCTCGCGGATATCGTCGCGAGGCGCAGCCAGCCAGGTGTCGGCAATTCGGAATCCAAGCCCGGTCCAGGCCTGGGCCTGGCCGACGGTGATATCCAGCCTGGCCGCCCGCAGGCGGTCTTCGAGCATCGACAACAGCCCGAAGGGATCCTGACTCAGTGCTCTTAACTCAGCGCTCATTCGTCTGCAGACCTACTTGCGGATGTGCGCACGCACAGTCCCCAGCAGCTCGTCGCGTGTAAATGGCTTGGTCAGATACTCGTCGGAGCCGACGATGCGGCCCCGCGCTCGATCAAACAACCCATCCTTGGATGACAGCATGATCACTGGCGTCTGCGCAAACCGGGGGTTGCCCTTGATCAGCGCACATGCCTGATAGCCGTCGAGTCGCGGCATCATGATGTCTATGAAGATTAAATCAGGCCCGTGATCGGCAATCTTGGCCAAAGCCTCGAACCCGTCTTGTGCCGTAATGACCTGATAGCCCTCGCGTGCCAGCAGAGTCTCCGCAGTGCGGCGGATGGTCTGGCTGTCATCGATGACCATCACTTTGGCCGGAGCAGTCGGCTGCGTGGACACTCACTCCTCCCTGAAATCTTGGTTTTGTGTTGAACGCGACGTTTTTAACACAGTCCTTGAAGACTGCCTATCCGCCCCGATACAAGGCACTTGCCCTCACCTAGCGCTACCATGCCTGCCATGAACGCATCGACCTCTCATTTACCGGTCCCCCGCCTCGTCACTGCGCAAACCGGTCCGCTGCTGAAGCTGGAATCGACGATGCTGGCGCGCGCGCCGGATATCGAGGCCTGGTTCCGGGCGCAGTGGCAGCGTACCCCCCCCGCCGTCTACAGCTCGGTGGACTTGCGCAATGCCGGCTTCAAGCTGGCACCGGTCGACACCAATCTGTTCCCAGGCGGCTTCAACAACCTCAGTCCCGGGTTCGAGCCCCTGTGCGTACAGGCCCTGCAGACGGCCATGCAGCGCGTATGCCCAAGCGCCTGCGGCGTGTTGCTGGTCCCCGAGAATCACACCCGCAACAAGTTCTACCTGGAAAACGTGGCCACCCTATACGGCCTGCTCCAGAAGGCGGGCTACAAGGTGCGCATCGGCACGCTGATCCCCGAGATTCACGAGCCCACAGAGCTGAAGCTGGAGATTTCGGGTCGCACGCTATTGCTGGAGCCGATACAACGCCACGGCGACCACGTCCAGGTCGGCGACTTCCGCCCCTGTGCTGTCTTACTGAACAACGACATGTCGGCAGGTGTTCCGGACATCCTCAAGAATCTGGAACAGGACGTGATCCCACCGCCGGATCTGGGCTGGCACCTGCGGCAGAAATCCAATCACTTCGGCTTCTACCGCGAGGTCGCCAAGGAATTCGGCGAACTGCTCGGCATCGATCCCTGGTTCGTGGATCCGCTGTTCCGCAACTGCGGGCAGATCAACTTCCAGAACCGCGAGGGCCAGGAATGTCTGGAAGCCAACGTGCAGATCCTGCTGGACGACATCAGCGCCAAGTACAAGGAGTACGGCATCACCGATCAGCCGTTCGTGATCGTCAAGTCTGACGCCGGCACCTACGGCATGGGCGTCATGACCGCGCGCAGCGTCGACGATATCCGCAACATGAACCGCAAGTCGCGCTCGCATATGTCCAGCGCCAAGGAAGGCCGGGGCGTGACCGGCGCGATCATCCAGGAAGGTGTTTACACCTTCGAAAAGCTCGGCGAAGACCAGGCTACGGCGGAACCGGTGGTCTACATGATCGACCGCTTCGTGGTCGGCGGCTTCTACCGGTTGAACTCCCAGCGCGGCAATCAGGAAAATCTGAATGCGCCCGGCATGCGCTTCGAGCCGCTTGCGTTTGAAGAGACTTGCAGCGCGCCGGACCCCAGCTGCGGCCCCGACGAGCGTCCCAATCGTTTCTATGCCTATGGCGTGGTTGCACGGTTGGCAGCGCTGGCAGCCGCGCGTGAAATCGCGGTTGTTACAGAAATGCGCACCCAAGCATCGGTGGCGGCCTAGCCGTTCGGCGCGCGTGTCTGCGACGAGTGCCTGCTGGCTTCCCCGGCTCGCAGGCGCCTTTTGCGTCTGAGACTGTCTTATCGGAGTTCCTGAATGACCCGTACGCTTGGCGTAGTGATGGACCCGATCGGCGCCATCAAACCCTACAAGGACACAACCTTGGCGCTGATGCTGGCGGCACAGCAGCGCGGCTGGGCACTGCGCTACTTCGAGATGGGCGACCTGTGGCTGCGCGATGGCACCGCCATCGGCCGCGCCCGCCCGGTCTCGGTCCGCGACGACACGCAGCGTTGGTTCGAACTGGGCGAACCAGCAGCGATTCCGCTCGGCGACCTGGATGCCATCCTGATGCGCAAGGATCCGCCGTTTGATCTTGAGTACATCACGGCCACCTACATCCTCGAGCGGGCCGAGGAACAGGGCGCATTGGTGGTGAACAAGCCGCGATCGCTGCGGGATGCCAACGAGAAAGTGTTCATTTCGTGGTTTTCGCAGTGCTGCGCGCCCACGCTGATTACGCGCGATGCGCAGCAACTCCGGGCGTTCCATGCCGAGCATGGCGACGCGGTGCTCAAGCCGCTGGACGGCATGGGTGGCACCGGCGTGTTCCGCATTGGCAGCGACGGCCTCAATCTGGGGGCCGTAATCGAAACCCTCACCGACAACGGCCGGCGCCACATCATGGCGCAGCGTTACCTGCCTGAAATTCGCAACGGCGATACCCGGGTGCTGGTGATCGACGGCGAACCCGTTCCCTACGGTCTGGCCCGCATTCCCCAAGCTGGCGAGACGCGCGGCAACCTGGCCGCAGGGGGGCGTGGCGAAGCGCGCCCACTGACCGAACGCCAACGCTGGATCGCGCAGCAGGTCGGGCCGCGCCTGCGCGAGATGGGCCTGCTGTTTGTCGGCCTCGACGTCATTGGCGATTACCTGACCGAAATCAATGTCACCAGCCCGACCTGTGCCCGCGAAATAGACGCCGCGTATGGCACGGATATCGGCGCGCTGCTGATGACAGCCATCGAGCAGCGACTCGAATCCTGAGCCCGCCGGGGGCGGCCCGGCACTTACAATGCGCCGATGACCGCCGAAGCCCCGTCACCCTCACATACCCTGAAGTCCCGCCAGTTCGGCCGCCGCCTGCTGGTGGGCGTATTTCTGCTGGCCCTGTTCAGTTGGCTGGCGCTGCGCGCGCCTCCGGAAAGCGACTCGCGCCTGATTGCGCGCGAGTTTCTGGGCATGGGCACGCTGCTGTCGGTCACGGTCTACCGGAACGAGGATCAGGACGCCGCGTCCGCCGAACAGGCGGTAGACGCCGTTGAAGCCTTGCTGACGGCCTACGAGCGCCGCTGGGCGGCCTGGGGCGATGGCGATCTGGGCGCGCTGAACCAGGCGCTGACCGAGGGCAAGGCCGTCGATATTCCGGAACCGATGCGCCCGCTGTTCAGCGCCGCAGCGCGCTACGGCCGCGCCAGTGGCGGACGCTTTGATGTGCGGCTGGGACGACTGGTTGAAGTCTGGGGCTTCAATGACGAAGCGCACTTTCGCAGCGAACCGCCCGCAGCTGATGCCATTGCCCAGGCGCTAGCCGGCCTGCAGGCCGCGCCACCGCTGCTGGATTCCACCAGCCGCTACGGACCCGCGCAGAACCTCCGCTTCGATTTCGGCGCCATCGCCAAGGGCGACGCAGTCGATCAGGTGGTCGCGCATCTGCGCGAGGCCGGCTACCCCAATGTGATCGTCAATGCCGGCGGTAACCTTCGCGCAGCGGGTGTCCGTGGCGAACGTGCATGGCGCATCGGCATCCGCCATCCGCGGCCGACGCCGCAGCATCCGCTGCTGGCGACGCTGGAAATTCAGGGCGACGAAGCGGTGGTCACCAGCGGCGATTACGAGCGCTGGTTCGAGTATCAGGGACAGCGCTACCACCATCTGCTGGATCCGCGCAGCGGCATGCCGGCACGCGGCCTGCAGGCGGTGACGGTTGTCGCCGACAACGCTGCGCTGGCCGACGCCGCCAGTACCGCGCTGTTCGTCGCAGGCGCCGCAGACTGGCGCGACGTTGCCGCCGCCCTCGGGCTGGATCGAGTACTGGTGGTCGACGGCTCGGGCGGCGTACAAGCCACGCCCGCGCTGGCTGCGCGCCTGCGCTACGCCGAAGGCGTCGCGGCTACGGTGGCCAAGCAGCCCTCGTCGCCATGACGCGAGGCGATCTGCTCGCGGTGGCGGTGGCGGGGGCATTGGTCGGGACGCTGTATGCGCGCTACTGGCAGCCCTCGATCGCGGCCGACAGCTTTGAGGTTCGCAGTGGCGGCGAACGACTGGGCCGCTACAGCCTGACCAGCAATCAGCTGCTGACGGTAAATGGACGGATTGGCGAGGCGGTGCTGGAGGTCAAGGACGGACGGGTCCGCTTTCGCAGCGCCCCGTGCCGCAATCAGGTCTGCGTGCACAGTGGCTGGCTGGCCCACAGCGGCGATGTCGCAGCCTGCCTGCCCAGCCGAATCAGCATCCGCCTGCTCGGTGACAGCCGGAACGCACTTGATGGCCTCAGCTACTGACCCAATGATCAGCCGCGAAGACCGCCTGATCGCCGGCTATGCCGCGCTGGCGATTGTCATTCACGTCCTTGAGGCCGGCTTTCCGTCACCGGTGCCCGGGGTCAAGCCGGGCCTTGCCAACGCCGTCACCCTGATTGTGCTGCTGCGCCACGGCTGGCGCATGGCCCTCTGGGTGGCCGGCCTGCGCGTACTGGCGGGCAGCCTGCTGATCGGCAGCTTTCTGGCACCCGGGTTCTGGTTGTCGCTGGCCGGCGCCACGGCAAGCATCGCCGCCCTGGGCCTGGGCTGGACCTGGAATCGCTACCTGCGCTGGCTGCCGATGTCTGCTCTGGGCTTGTCCGTGATTGCGGCGCTGTCGCACATGGCGGGTCAGTTCGCGGTGGCCTACAGCGTGTTCGTCCCGCATCCGGGGCTGCTGCATCTGCTGCCGCCGCTGATGACCGCAGCGCTGGCGTTCGGCGTGGTCACCGGCGCCGTGGCCAATGGCATCCTGCGCAGACTCGAGCGCTTGTCGGCACCGCCTGACGGGCCGATACTAGGTCCATGAGCGACGATCCCCACTTGATGAGCAGCGCCGCCTTTCTCAAGAATCAGTTTCTGGTCGCAATGCCCGGGCTGGAAGACGAGAACTTCGTCCACACCGTTTCCCTACTGTGCGAACACAATGACGCGGGCGCCATCGGTCTGGTCATCAACAAGCCCACCGAGCTGAAACTGGGCGAGATGATGGAGCAGATGGGCCTCGAGCACGCCGAGCTTGACGATGATGCCATCGTCTACTGGGGTGGGCCGGTGCAGCCAGAACGCGGCTTTGTCATACACGGCGAGCCTGGAGGCTGGGAGTCCTCGCTGAAGCTTGCGGATGATCTGTACATCACCACTTCGCGCGACATCCTGCGCGCAATCGGCATCGGCGAAGGTCCGCAGCAGTACTTCGTGGCCCTCGGTTACGCCGGCTGGGGCGCGGGCCAGCTGGAGGCCGAGATGCTCCACAACTCCTGGCTGAACACGCCGATCAGTGATGAAGTCCTGTTCCAGCTGCCGCTGAGAGATCGCTGGCAGGCGGCGACCCGCCTGCTCGGCGTGGACGTCACGCAGCTCGCTGGCGACGCGGGACACGCTTGAACCCGCACGCCTACCCCGTCGTGGCACACGGATGCCGCGACAGCTACCAGCGCGGATAAGCCGTGGCCGTGTTCCTGGCACTGGATTATGGCGAGAAGCGCATCGGCGCCGCGGTCGGAGACGACCTCACGCGCAGCGCGCGGCCGCTGCCGGCGCTGGCCACCGACGACTGGAGTGCCGCAGATCGTCTGCTGGCGGAATGGCGGCCCGCGGCATTGATAGTCGGCCTGCCGCTGGACGAAGACGGCAGTGACCAGCCCATCACCGCCGCTGCGCGCCGCTATGGACGCCAGCTCGGTGAACGTTATCGCCTCCCGGTCCATGAGTGCGACGAACGATACAGCTCCCGCGCAGCCGATGATGTGCTGCGTGAGGCACGCGCCAGCGGCCGCATGACCCGGCGTATCCGCAAGGGTGATCGCGATGGCGAAGCCGCGCGCGTGATTCTGGAGCAGTGGCTGTCCGAGCTTCCCTTATAAGTGGCAGCTGCGCGACAATAGGCGCCCAGCATGGCACCCAATCTCCAAGTCGACGCCCGCGGCCACCTGCGCCACCTGCTTACGCTGGAAGGCCTGCCTCGGTCTTTGCTGCTGCAGATCCTCGACACCGCAGAAGATCTGGAGCGCCGCCTTCAGGGGCCTGACAAGAAACTGCCCCTGCTGTCTGGGCGCACGATCGTCAATCTGTTCTTCGAACCCAGTACGCGCACGCGCACGACCTTCGAGCTGGCAGCCAAGCGCCTTTCCGCCGACGTGCTGAATCTGCAGATGTCGGCCAGCAGCACCTCCAAGGGCGAAACCCTGTTCGACACGCTGAAGACGCTGGAGGCGATGCAGGCCGACATGTTCGTGGTCCGTCACGAAGCCTCGGGGGCCGCGCACTTCTTTGCGGAGCACGCCGCGCCCCATGTCGCGATCCTCAACGCCGGAGACGGCCGCCACGCGCACCCGACCCAAGGCCTGCTCGATTTGCTCACGATCCGTCGCTACAAGGGTCCGGGCGATGATTGCTTCAAACAGCTCACCGTCGCGATAGTCGGTGATGTGCTGCATTCCCGCGTAGCGCGCAGCGACATTCACGGGCTGCGCATATTGGGCGCCCGTGAGATTCGCGTGGTCGCCCCGCCGACGCTGGTGCCCTCAGGGATCGAGGCCATGGGCGTGAAGGTGTACAACGAGTTGGACGCCGGCCTCGAGGGCGCCGACGTGGTGATTCTGCTGCGCCTGCAGAAGGAGCGCATGCTCGGCGCCTTTCTGCCGTCGATGGGCGAGTTTCATCGTGATTTCGGGCTGACCCGTGCGCGCGCGGCGCGCCTCAAGCCGGATGCCATCATCATGCATCCCGGCCCCATCAACCGCGGCGTGGAGATCGAAGGGGACGTGGCCTATGGCCCGCGCTCGCTGATCCTGCAGCAGGTACAGCACGGCATCGCAGTGCGCATGGCGGTCATGGCCATGATACTCGGCGAAACACCGCCGCCGGCCAGGTCGCGCGGCGGCAAGCGGAGGCCTGCATGAGCCGCACATCACGCCCGGCTGTACGCGAATGGTCCGCCAAAGACCGCGCCTTGCCGGCATCGGACGATACGGATGTGTCGACGCTGGTCATCAATGCGCGCCTGCTGGACCCGGCCAGCGGACACGACGGCGCCGGATACCTCGGCATCCGCGACGGCCGCATCGACTACTTCGGAAAGGCCAAGCCCAAAGCCCGCTATGCACGCACGCTGGACGCAGCTGGCCTGTGGCTGATGCCTGGGCTCGTCGACCTCTGCGCGCGCTTCCGCGAACCCGGGCAGACCCACAAAGCCAACTTCGCCAGCGAAACCGCGGCTGCGCAGGCCGCCGGCATCACGGCGGTACTGATTCCTCCGGACACGCAACCGGTGGCAGACACGCCCGCCATGCTGCTGCGATTGCAGCGCATTTCGCGCGCCTGTGGCGGGCTTGATGTGCACCTGCTCGGCGCACTGACCAAGGACCTCAAGGGTGAGGCGTTGGCGGAACTGTCGGCATTGAAGGCCACGGGCGCCGTGGGCTTCAGCAATGGACTGACGCCGTTGCGCGATGCACTGATCGCACGCCGTGCACTGGACTATGCGCGCGGCCTGAACATGACCACGCATGTCTACGCTCATGACAGCGTACTGGCGGCTGGCGGCTGCGCCCACGAGGGCGCAGTGGCGACCCGACTGGGGCTGGCACCGGTCCCAGCGGCCGCCGAGGTCGCGGCGATCCGCACCTGGATCACGTTGGTCGAGGATACCGGGGCGGCCGTCCACTTCTGCCGACTGTCCACCGCACGCGGCGCAGGCTTGATCGAGTCGGCACAAAAGCGCCGCCTGCCGGTGACCGCCGATGTCGCCGCGCACCAGCTGTTTCTGACCGATGCTGACCTCGATGGCTTCAACGCCCAGGCGCATCTGATCCCTCCCCTGCGCACGATTGACGACCGAAACGCGCTGCGGGCTGCCGTCGGCAAGGGTGTCATCGGCGCTATCTGCTCCGATCACCAGCCGCATGAAGCCGATGCCAAGATCAACCCGTTCCCGCTGACAGAGCCCGGTGCCTCTGCACTGGAGACTCTGCTGCCGCTCACGCTGGCCCTGGTGCGCGAGGGCGTGTTGTCGCCCTTGCAGCTGGCCGCCCGGCTGAGCTGGCAACCTGCGCGCATCGCAGGCATCGATGCGGGCACGCTGAGCCCGGGCGCAAGCGCCAATCTGGTGCTGGTCGACCCGGATCACGAGTGGGTGCTGCGCCCTGAACGCATGCACAGCGCCGGCCGCAACACACCGTTCGCCGGTCACACGCTCCGCGGCCACGTCCGCTACTGCATCCACGAAGGCCGTCAGGTATTCAGTGGCCCGCCGCCGGGCGGGTAACCCTCATCATCACTTTGCCGAGCCGGCAATAAGCTTGGTATATAGTGGCCGCCAGCATTTGGGAGACGGCCCGACAGGGCCGCGAGAAGGAGAAACTATGGCTCATGTCATGATCGTGGACGATTCGCCCACGGATGTGCAGAACATCAAGACCATCCTGCTAAAAGCAGGGCACAGCGTCGTTGAATCGACGTCTGGCCAGGAAGCGCTGGAACGGGTCAAGCTCGAGAAGCCGGAGGTGGTCATCATGGACGTGGTGATGCCCGGGGTTAATGGTTTTCAGGCCACCCGATCGCTATCCAAGGACCCCGCTACCGCACACATCCCGGTGATCGTGGTCAGCAGCAAGAATCAGGAAACCGATCGCGTCTGGGCATTGCGCCAAGGTGCGCGCGAGTATCTGGTAAAACCCGTCAATGCAGCCGACCTGCTCGGCAAAATCAAAGCCGTGCTCGGTGGCTGAGTAAACGGCGCGTGGCTCTGGGGGAAACATGGCTGATAAGAAAGTAGGCGGACGTCGCCGCGAATTCGCGTTGCTGTTCGTCGCAATCTCGCTGCTTGGCTTGGCGGTACTGGGATTCATCTACATTCAGCGCGCAGAGACGCGCGACGACACCTGGGTAGACCTTGCACGGCTGCTATCCAGCGACGTTGGCGAAATTGTCGATATCGGCGAAGAAGCCACTCGCGGCGTCAAACCCGACTTCCTGACCCTCAGCGCACGCAGCGAAGATTTCACGCTGAATGTCGAGGCGCTGGCCAAGGGTGACCCGGACGCTGGCATCGAAGCAGCGCCGGATGCCGTGCAGACCGAGGTGGCCGCCGTCGGCACCGCCTGGAAGCAGATGCAGCAAACGCTGCAGACCATCATCGACGGCGAGACCGCCTACAACCGCGCCGAATCGGCGACCGCGACTATCCTGGCCAGCGTGCATGACGAGGCTGGCGGTGACGACTTGTTCGTCGCCTATGAAAAGATTGCCGAGCGTCTGGGCAGTCGTGGTGGCCAGAACCCCGCGATCGGCCAGATCGCGCGCATCGAACGCATCGCCTCCACCGCCCAGGCCATTCTTGCCAACGGCCGCGATGCTCAGGCAACGACCGCCGAACTCGACCGTCGTATCGGCATATTCGCGACGACCAACGACGCCCTGCTCGCAGATTCGGCAGTGGCGGGTCTGGCGCGCGATGCCAGCGAGAAATTCAGTGCCGTGTTGCAGGCGCGCGACCAGTTGGTCGCTGACGCGCCCACCATTGATGCCCTGCAGACCGCTGCCGGCCAGTTGCAGGGCGGCGCCGCCAACGTGATTGCTACGGCCAAAGCGCTGGAACAGCGACTGATCGATACCCGGGACCGTCAGGAAACGCTGCCGCTGGTGCTGATTGGCATGATCGGCGTCGCGGTGATCCTGCTGTTCCTGTTCGTGGTGCAGTACGAGTTGGGCCAGCGCGCACGTATCCGCAATGCGGAAGATCGCGACGCCAAGCAGCAGCAAGCGATTCTGTCGCTGCTTGATGAAATCACCAACCTGGCTGACGGCGACCTGACGGTCGACGTGACCGTGACCGAGGACTTCACCGGCGCCATCGCCGACTCGATCAACTACACCGTGCAGAACATGCGCAACTTGGTGGGCACAATCACCAGCACCTCGGTAGAGATTGCCAACGCTGCCTTGAATACGCAGCAGACCGCGCTGCGCATGAACGAAGCCTCGGAACGCCAGGCCAAGGAAATCACGGCGGTGACCAGCACCATCGCTGAAACCTCAAACTCCATGCAGCAGGTGGCCGCCAGCGCCGAGAAGCTGGCGTTGCAGGCGCAGGCATCGGTGCAGATTGCACATAGTGGCGCCGATACCGTGAACCGCACCATCGTCGGTATGACCGCCCTGCGCGAACAGATTCAGGACACGTCCAAGCGCATCAAGCGACTCGGCGAGTCTTCGCAGGAAATCGGCAACATCATCGAATTCATTAACGATATCGCCGAGCAGACCAATACGCTGGCGCTGAATGCGTCGATTCAGGCAGCAATGGCCGGCGAGTCCGGCCGTGGCTTCGCGGTGGTTGCCGACGAAGTTCAGCGACTTGCCGAACGCGCTGCCAATGCTACGCGTCAGGTAGAAAACCTGGTCAAGACCATTCAGGCCGATACCAACGAGGCCATCGTGTCGATGGAACGCTCGACGCAGAACGTGGTGGTCGGCGCCAAGAGCGCGGAAGAAGCCGGTCAGGCACTGAACAAGATCGAAGGTTCCTCGCAGGAACTGGCGCGCCTGATTACTGACATCTCCTCTTCGGCACGCAATCAGTCAGCCGCAGCCACCAAGATCGCCGGCACGATGCAGGTCATCCGAGACATTGCCGTGCAAACCTCGGGGTCTGCCAACCAGACCGCGCAAGCGGTCGGCGAGTTGAGCACCTTGTCCGAAAAACTGCGCGAATCGGTGTCCGGCTTCAAGCTGCCCGACGGCCATATGGCCTAGGGTTCGGTTGACCCCGGCGACCGCCTAAGACTTCAAGCGATAGCGGTTTCTGCGGAAAACGGCCACTTAAGCCCCGCTTTCTGTCGATTCACTGGCAGTCAGCCATGCAGCTCACCGCTGCTGAGGTATCTGCGCCAACCCCCGGCCAACGCCGGGGTTTTTTCTTGTCGAGTGGCCGCAAGTCCGTGAACCGGCAACAAAACCTATGGCCTAGATAGCTGTGTTTTGCTTGCGCCAAAGCGGTCCCGTCCTTACCATTTGCACCCCCCGCGTGGCCACCCTGCCTCTCGCTACTCGTTTTTTCAATTCCCGAACTGAGGAACGTGCATGACCTTTCAGGCCGATCTCGAAAAGCTGTTTGGACTCAAAACCGTCAGCTACAAATACAATTTGTCCAAGGCCGAGCTTTTCCATGAAGCCATTGCCAACGACAAGGGTCGTGTACGTCGCGATGGCCCCAACGACGCGCAGAAAGCCTACGCCACCAAGCTCGGCGTCAATGGCCCGCTGGTGTACTACACCGACCCTGATTGCACCGGTCGCCGCACCAAGGACACCTACGCAGTCAAATGGCCCGAAGTCGCGGATAGCATCTGGTTCAAGGCTGACCTCAATGCCTTCGACCCGGACAAGTACGAAGCGTTGCTGAAGCGCGTCATCGAGCACGTCAACGCCAAGAACAGCACGCTCTACGTCAAGGACGTGTTCATGGGTTCCGACCCGGACTTCGCAGTGCCGTACCGGTTTGTCGGTGAGTACGCAACGCACGCGATGTTCGCAGACAACATGTTCCCCAAGAATCTGCAGGGCGTGAAGGATGTGGATGCACGCCGCTGGACGATGATCAACGTCCCCAGTTTTGTCTGCGTCCCGGAACGCGACGGCACCCGCTCCGAGGCAGCCGTCATTATTGACACCAAGAACAAGATTGGCCTCGTGGCCGGCCGCGCCGACTACTGCGGCGTGGTCAAGAAGACCATCTTCACGGTCGGCAATTACCTGCTGCCGCTGGAAGGTCGCCTGTCGATGCACTGCTCGGCCAATGTCGGCAAGAACAACGATTCGGCGATCCTGTTCGGTCTGTCGGGCACCGGCAAGACCACCCTGTCGGCAGATGCCTCGCGCAAGCTGATCGGCGACGACGAGATCATCTGGTCAGACAACGGCCTCTGCAATCTGGAAGACGGCTGCTACGCCAAGCTGATCAACCTCGACAAGGACGCCGAGCCGGTCATCGCTCAGGCACTGTCAAAGCCCGGCACCATCATCGAGAACGTGCCGCCGCTGCCGGGCAAGACCATGGCCGAGTGCCATCCGGACGAGCTGGATCTGAATGACGGCTCGATCGCCGAAAATACCCGCTTCAGCTATCCGCTGGATGCCAACCCGAATGTGATGCCGAACGGCCAGGGCCCGCATCCGCAGACCATCGTGCTGCTCACTGCCGACGCGTTTGGCGTGTTGCCGCCGATCTCGATACTCGAGCCGAAGGACGTGATGTATCACTTCGTCTCCGGTTTCACCGCACGTGTCGCCGGCACTGAAGTTGGCGTGACCGAACCGCAGCCGACGTTCTCGGCCTGCTTCGGCGGCCCGTTCATGGCGCACAAGCCCAATGTCTACGCCAAGCTGCTGGCACAGAAGATGGAACAGAACAAGGCGCGCTGCATCCTGCTGAACACCGGCTGGAGCGGCGGTCCCTGCGGCGTCGGCGCGCGCATGTCTCTGAAGGTGACCCGTGCCCTGCTCAACGCGGCGCTCAATGGCGAACTCGACGATGTCGAAACCGAGTTGCAGCCGATTCTGAACCTGAAGATGCCGAAGTCCTGCCCCGGCGTGGACAGCAACATCCTCAATCCGCGCAACACCTGGGCGGACAAGGCGGCCTATGACGCACAGGCCGCAACCCTGCGCGACATGTTCCGCGAGAACTTCAAGAAGAAGGGCTTTGCCGCCTTCGGCATCGAAGAGCGCATCTAAGTCGACACCGGGTCGCTTCCTGACAGCGACCCAGCAAGCGGCGCCGCCCCGGCAAACCCGGTGCGGCGCCGCTTGCGTTTAGTACGCACGGCCGCGGTAGATGCGCTTTCCTGGGGCAGCGTGTTCGGCTACGACTGCCCTTGCCGCCTCATCCCCGCCCTCAGCGGCGGCGACTTCCGCACCACGATAGAACTGACGCTTTCCCGGCAACTCGCTTGGCTCCGCCGCCGGCTGCTGTTGGCGCTGCAGTGTGTGTTCAACGGCGCGCTGCAGCGCCCCCAGCAGATGCTGGATGCGCAGGGGGCGCACTACATCTGCATCGGAGCGGGGTTGACTGGCATAGCGCACCTGCTCTCGCGGTCGCCGGCTATCCAGCTCAGCCAGCGCGTGCAAGGCTTCCGGCCGATCTACGGCAACAATCACGATATCGGCGTCACTCGCACTGGACCAGCGCACATCCGCCGGTAGCAGAGCCGGTCCAGCCAAAGCGCTGACGGCGGATACCAGCACGCGCTGCTCGTGCTCTCCCAGCCCCAGCAAGGCCAGATTGACACTGGATCGACTCATGACGACTCCGGCCAACGATAGGCTCTGTCAGTCACAGCAAGATCAGTGCCATAGG
>JBFJKG010000009.1:0-15828 GCA_041635075.1 Solimonas sp. | reverse complement strand
GATCTACGAGTTCGGTAGCGGTTTCATCAAGACCGTGGCGCCGTTGATCGAGCGCCGCAGCGTGCTGTCGTTGTCGATTACCGAGCGTCAGCTCTATCTGGACCTCGATGGGCGCAGCTTCACTACCAGCATCGGCGAACACCGGGTCGAATAGCCGCCGCGCGCCTTGGCTCGCGGGGATGTCTTGCATTCCGCCCCCGAGCCGCCACAATGCCCCGTCCAAATCCGCCTGAACATCCTGTTGCCATGAAAGCCATTTCCCTGACCCGCTTCCTGATCGAGGAGCAGCGCGCCGATCGTATCAACGCCGATTTGCGCTTGTTGATTGAGGTTGTTGCCCGTGCATGCAAGTCCATCTCGCATGCGGTCAACAAGGGGGCGCTCGGTGGCGTACTGGGCGACGCCGGTACCGGCAACATCCAGGGCGAGGCACAGAAGAAGCTGGATGTACTGTCCAACGAGATTCTGCTGGAAGCCAACGAATGGGGTGGACATCTGGCCGGCTGTGCCTCCGAGGAAATGGAGCACCCCAGCAAGATTCCCAACGTGTACCCGAAGGGCAACTATCTGCTGTTGTTCGATCCGCTCGACGGCTCCAGCAATATCGACGTGAACATCAGTGTCGGCACCATATTCTCGGTGCTGCGCTGTCCGGATGACGTCACCGACCCGGAAACCGAGCACTTCCTGCAGCCGGGTACCGCGCAGGTCGCAGCCGGTTACACCGTCTATGGTCCGAGCACGATGCTGGTCATTACCGTGGGCCATGGCGTCCATGAGTTCACCCTTGATCGTGAGCAGGGCAGTTTCCTGCTGACCAAGCGCGACATGAAGATTCCTGAAGAAACGCAGGAATTCGCGATCAACATGTCGAATGTACGGCACTGGTATCCGCCGATGCAGAAGTACGTCGAGGAGTTGCTGGCTGGCAAGACCGGAGGCCGCGGCAAGGACTTCAACATGCGCTGGGTGGCTTCGATGGTCGCGGATGTGCACCGCATCCTGACCCGTGGCGGCATCTTCATCTACCCGCGAGACAAGAAGGACCCGGGCAAGGCCGGCAAGCTGCGCCTGATGTACGAGGCCAACCCGATGAGCTTCATCGTCGAACAGGCCGGTGGTGCGTCAACCAATGGAGAGCAGCGCATACTCGATATCCAGCCGCAGCAGCTGCACCAGCGCGTGGCCGTGTTTCTGGGCTCCAAGAAGGAGGTTGAGGTTGCTACGCGCTACCACCGCGAAGCGCAGTAGCCATACGGTCTGTAGTGAAAACGCCCCGCATTGCGGGGCGTTTTGCATGCTGCGTACTGCGGTTCAGCCGCGTGGGGAGTAGCTGGAAAAGTGGTTGCGCATGTCTTCGTACAGACGCCGGTCCTCGTCGGATTCGGCCGGCGGGGTGACCACTTCTAGCGTCACAAACTGGTCCCCCGGCGTGGCGCCCGGCAGGCCGCGGCCCTTGAGGCGCATCTTCTTGCCGCTGCGTGAATTCGGCGGCACGCTCAGCTCCACCGAGCCGCCGAGCGTCGGTACCGGCACCTTCGCTCCTAGCGCGGCTTCCCACGGTGCGATCTTCAGCACGTGATAGATGTCGCGGCCCTCGGCCTCGAATCGGGGGTGCCGGGCAAATTCGATTTCCAGCATCAGGTCGCCGCCGTGGTTGCCCTGCTCGGCGAGTCGGATCGTTTGGCCGGACGTGATGCCCTTGGGGATACGTACTTTCAGCGAACGGCCGCCTATGCTGATCTGCCGTTCGCTGCCGCTGAACGAATCCTCCAGCGCAATGCTGAGTCGAGCCCGAGTCGGAGGCGCTTCCTCCTGCATCGTGTCGAAACCACCAAAGCCGCCGAACCCCCCTTGGCCAGCATGACCGCCCATGCCGGCGCCACCGAACATCTGCGAGAAGAAATCGGAGAAATTGCCACCGCCGAACTGGGCGCCGCCAGCGCCACGGCTGCGGCCACCCCAGCCTGGAGGAGGTTGGAAGTTCTGACCTGATTTCCAGTTGGCGCCCAGAGAGTCGTAGGCCTTGCGCTTGTCGGCATCGCCCAGCACTTCGTTGGCCTCGTTGACCTCCTTGAAGCGATCTTCAGCGCCCTTGGCCTTGTTCTTGTCGGGATGAAACTCGCGCGCCAGCTTGCGGTAGGCGCGCTTGATCTCATCCGCCGATGCGGAGCGCGAGACACCTAGAATCTTGTAGTAATCCTTGTACTGCATGGCGGTCTACGGACGATTGAGGAGGCACACTCTAAAACAAAGCGGGGCGCATACGCGCCCCGTTTTTTCAGCTACTGCAATTGACGAGCGCTCAGTGAGTGACCGCGATCTTGCGCGGCTGCGCCTGCTGGCGCTTGGGAATCACTACCTGCAGCACACCGTGCTTGCCGCTGGCCGAAACTGCATCGGAGTCAGCGGTATCCGGAAGCACGAAGCGACGCAGGAACTTGCCGCTGGCGCGCTCGTTGCGCTTGCGCTCGATGCCTTCCTGTTCGACCGTCTGCTCGCGTGAGCCCGCCAGTGTCAGCACGCTCTTCTCAAGCGTGACTTCGATGCTGGTGGGATCTACACCGGGAATGTCGGCATACAGTACAAATTTGTCGGCGTACTCCTCGATATCGACAGCGGGCGCCCAGTCTGCGGTCGCTGCGCTGGAGGTGTCTGCGGTGCTGCGTTCGAATGCGTTGTTGAAGCTGTTGATCAGCTCGCGATGCAGCGCCCAGGGCTCGCTGAGGGGTTGATAACGGATGATGCTCATACCAGGCCTCCTGTGGTTGCGATTGCCGCCCGATCACTGTGGCGGTGTTCCCTGAAAAGTAGGGTTGCAAACCGGGGTTTCAAGAGGGGTGTGCCTAGCTACCGGTCAATGGCGGAGGGGCGACGCGCAAGACCTCGCCGATGGTGGTGGTGCCGGCGGCCACCTTCAAGGCGCCGCTGATGCGCAGCGGCAACATGCCGTTGCGCAAAGCGACCTCACGCAGGCGGACTGGATCACCTTCGTTTCGCAACAACGCCTTCAGCGGTGGGGACAGCGTCATGATCTCGTAGATGCCGGCGCGTCCCATGTATCCGGTCTCGCGGCATTCCAGGCAGCCCACTGCGGTATAGATATGTGCCGGCGCATCCAGCTTCCAGCCTGCGAGCAATTCGCTCCAGCCCTCTGGGCTTACCGGCTCCGCGCGTTTGCAGTGGGGGCATAGCGTACGCACCAGTCGTTGCGCGATCACGCCCAGCATTGTGGCTTTCAGCAGATAGCCCGGGACCCCAAGGTCCAGCAAGCGGGTGACGGCCGACGGCGCATCATTGGTGTGCAGTGTGGAGAGCACCAAGTGCCCGGTGAGCGCTGCCTGGATGGCAACCTCGGCGGTTTCCAGATCTCGAATTTCGCCCACCATGATGATATCGGGGTCCTGGCGCATCAGCGCTCGCACGCCGGCGGCAAAGCTCAGATCAATCGATGCCTGTACCTGCATCTGATTGAAGCGCGGCTCGATGAGCTCGATCGGATCCTCGATGGTGCAGACATTCACGCGCGGAGTGGAAAGCTGGCGCAGGCTCGAATACAGCGTGGTGGTCTTGCCCGAGCCCGTGGGGCCAGTCACCAGAACGATGCCATTGGGCTGCTCGATCATGCCTTGCCAGATCTCGGTGTCGCGCCTGGTGAAGCCGAGGTCGACAAAGTCCTTGATCAGCACTTCCGGGTCGAAGATGCGCAACACAATCTTTTCGCCAAATGCGGTCGGCAAGCTGGCGACGCGCAACTCGACTTCCTTGCCGGCTGGCGAGCGTGTCTTGATGCGGCCGTCCTGCGGTTTGCGCTTTTCGGCGACATCCATGCGAGCCAGGATTTTCAAGCGGCTGGCAACCGCGGCGTAGATGCCCATCGGCATCTGGTAGACCTCATGCAGCACACCGTCGATCCGAAAGCGGACCTGGGCGGCTTCGCGGCGCGGTTCAAGATGGATGTCGCTGGCGCGTTGATCGAACGCGTACTGCATCAGCCAATCGACAATGGCCACGACGTGCTGGTCGTTGGCATCCAGCTTGCCGCTGCGGCCCAGTTCGGTGAGCTGTTCCAGATTCTGCAAACCACCGACAGGCGAGCGCTTGCGCTCGCTTTCGGCAGACTTCACCGAGCGCGCTAGCGCGTAGAACTCGATCAGGTAGCGATCGATGTCCTGCGGATTGGCCATCACGCGACTGATTTTCTGTTTCACCAGCCGCGACAGGTCCGCTTCCCACTCGCGCGCGTAGGGGTCTGCCACGGCCACAACCAGTTCGGTTGCCGTGACCCGGACCGGCAGGATGCGCGCGCGCGCGGCATAGGCATAGGGGACCAGAGCAGTAATGCGCGTGACCTCCAGATTCAGGGGGTCTATGCGCAAATACGGCATGCCGACGCGCTGGGCCAGCCACTGGCAGAGTCGCTCAACGGTCAGTTTGCGTCCTGCGGCCTGCGGGTCGTCCCATTCGCGATCAGCCACCAGCAACAGCGGATGCTTGCTTTGATTGCCGGCGCGAACCTGGGTTTCACGTACCTGCGATGCGTTCAGCAGGCCATCTTCTTGCAGGGCGGCAAGGATCTCGGAGAGTTCCAGCCGATCGAGTGCGCCGGTCTTGATGTAAGCCCCATTTTCCATGGCGCTACGTTAGCATCGCCCACATTCTTGTGTGAGCGGGTGACATCACGATGCAGGCTCAGGGTCCGGATGCGGCATTCGACTATCTCATCATCGGCGGTGGCTCGGCCGGCTGCGTACTGGCGAATCGCCTGAGTGCAGATGGGCAGTATCAGGTGTGCCTGTTGGAGGCCGGCCCTGCCGATGACAGCCTGATGATCCGCATGCCCAGCGGTGTGGTGCCGCTGATGCGGTACGACACCTACAACTGGCAATTCTGGACTGTGCCGCAGACTCGGCTGGGCCACCGTCCGCTGTACTGGCCGCGCGGCAGGACCTTGGGCGGCGGGTCGTCCATCAACGCGCAGGTCTATATCCGCGGGCATCGCTGGGATTACGACCACTGGGCGGAGTTGGGTAACCCCGGCTGGAGTTACGACGATGTACTGCCGTACTTCAGGAAGCTTGAGAACTTCGAGCCGGCCGCCGACGGCGCCGTAGACCCGTACCACGGCGTTGGCGGCCCGCTCAACGCGACTACGCTGCGCCACACCAATCCGATGTCGGCCGTGTTTCTGGAAGCGGCGCGCCAGGCTGGGTATCCCGAGAATCGGGACTTCAACGGCGCGGAGCAGGAAGGCTTCGGCTTCTATCACGTGGCCCAGAAGGGTGGAGAGCGCTGCAGCAATGCGCGCGCCTATCTGCGCCCCGCGGAGACGCGCAGCAACCTGCAGATTCGAACTGGGGTGCGCGTCACCAAACTGCTATTCGACGGCAAGCGCGCTGTCGGCATCCGGTACTACCTCGATGGGGTCTACCGCGAGATCTATGCTCGCCGTGAGGTGATACTGGCCGCCGGCGCCATAGGGTCGCCACAGCTGTTGCAGCTGTCTGGCGTCGGTCCGGCGCAGCATCTGCGCGAGCATGCCATCGCGTTGGTCCATGATCTACCCGGTGTCGGCGAGAACCTTCAGGATCACCTGGACGTCATCGTATCGGTCAAGTCGCGTACGTCGCTGGGGTTGTCCTTCCGCCCGTTGGCGCTGCTGCGATCGTTATGGGCCTTGCTGCTCTATATGGTCGCGCGTCGCGGCGAACTCACCAGCAACATCGCCGAGGCGGGTGGATTCCTGAAGAGCGACCCTCAGCAGCCGATCCCCGACTTGCAGATGCATTTTGGTGCGCTGGTGAACTCCAAGCATGGTCTGGATCTCAGGCCCGTGTTCAAGCACTACGGATACTCGCTGATGACCTGTGATCTGCGGCCACTGTCGCGCGGTACCGTGCGCCTTGCTACCGCCGACCCGCTGGCTGCGCCGAGGATAGATCCCTGTCACTTTGCTGACGAGCGTGATCTTGAGAAGTTGGTGGTGGCGGTCAAGAAGGCGCGTGAAGTTCTGTCGCAACCTGCGTTTGCGCCCCATGCCAAGCTGGAGCTGGAGCCGTCGCCCTCGGTGCAGACCGACGAAGAGTTGCGGGAGTGGGTGCGGGGTCATGCGGAGACGATCTACCACCCGGTCGGCACCTGCCGCATGGGCAACGACGCGCTTGCCGTCGTCGACGCACGGTTGCGCGTGCACGGCATGGCGGGTCTGCGGGTCGTCGACGCGTCGGTGATGCCCACCCTGGTCGGCGGCAACACCAATACACCGACGACGATGATTGCCGAGAAGGCAGCCGATATGATTCTGGAGGACGCGCGCGCAACGCCCTGACACCACCGGAGACGACCCCATGAGATTCCCCATCAAAACCGTGCTCGGCATGACCGCCGCCATGGCTTTGAGCGCATGCGCCGCGCCGCTATGGTTGCAGGGTTCCGAGCGGCTGGAGGCTGTGGAGCTGGGCGTGGCCGCCATCTGCCCGGGCGAGGGGCCGGATGCCTGGATTCAGGTACTGGACAGCGCCGATGCCGTGCGCGGTTGGCAGCAGCGACACGGCCTGGACCTGCTGACGGAGCCGGAAGCCCCGGGGCGTCGCTACGCGCTGGTCGGCATGGGGCAGCGCAGTACCGGAGGCTACGGTCTTGCGGTCAGTCGTTCGGCGCACTTGGCGGGTGGCGTGCTGCGTCTGCAGGCCACGTTTGTGGCGCCCGCTGCAGACAGCATGCGTACACAGGTTCTGACCAGTCCCTGCGCCCTGGTTCGACTGCCGAAGGGTCAATGGAATGCGATCGCCGTCTATGACCAGACCGGTCGCGAGCGCGCGGTAGTGGCGGCGCCGTGAGCGTGCAGTTGATGGCCGCGCCTCTGTTGTTGGGCCGCTATGGCAGCTAAGCTTCAGGCTTCATCGACCGCCAACGCCAGACTGAAAAGATGCTTCATCGCTTACCGGCCCCGTTGCACGGCGCCATCATTTCCCTGCTGATCGTCGTCAATACGCTGTTCTGGGCAGTGCCGCTCTATACGATCTTCGTATTCAAGCTTCTGGCTCCGAAGGGCGTGCTGCGCGATGGCGTGTCGCGAGTGGCTGCTTGGCTCGCGCAGAACTGGGCGATGTGCAACGTGTTCCTGTCCTGGGCCTGCATGCGCATTCAATGGGACGTGCGCGTCCACGCCAAGCTGAATCCCAAGGGGAAGTATCTGGTCTGCTGTAATCACCAGACCTGGAACGACATCTTCGTGCTGATGACTGCGTTTGGGCGCAAGGCGCCGTTCTTCAAGTTCTTCATCAAGCAGGAACTGATCTGGGTGCCGATACTCGGGCTGGCCTGGTGGGGGCTCGATTACCCCTTCATGAAGCGCTATACGCGTGACCAGATCGCGAAGGATCCTGCGCTCAAGGGCAAGGATCTCGAGACGACCCGTGCCGCATGCGAGAAGTATCGTACGCAGCCTGTGCTGATCCTGAATTTTCTGGAAGGTACGCGTTTCACCAAGTCTAAGCATCTGGCGCAGCAGTCACCTTACCGGCATTTGCTCAAGCCAAAGTCGGGGGGTTTTGCGTTTGCGCTGTCGGCAATGGACGGACAGCTGGACTCACTGCTGGACGTCACCATCGTCTATCCAGATGGCGCAAAGGGCTTCTGGGACTTCCTCTGTGGCCGCATGCGTCATGTGGTGGTCGAAGTACGCGAACTGCAGTTGCCTTCGGACGTGCGCGTTGACGGCTACGAGAACGATGCGCAAGTGCGCGCGAACTTTCAACGCTGGGTCGCCGAGCTGTGGTCTCAGAAGGATCGCCGCATAGGCGAAATCCTGATCCAGACTGGCGCTGCGGGCGATAGCCGCAGCACATAGGCTTAGTCGCGATAGAACTGCTGCTGGAACTTCAGCGGAATCGGCGCGGCTGCACCCTCTGGGGTAACACTTAACTCCAGCGTCAGGAACTCGCCGTCCAGAACGTCAAATGGCGCCAGCAGATAGTGAACGTCTGCTTCGCGTACGGCGCGCAGCCGTAGTTTTTCGACCTGCCCAATCAGACTGCGGGCCTGACCGTTCGCGGTCGCAGCAACCGGCTGATAGCGACCCTCCGCGTCGCGTCGCTGCGCATTCAGCACCAGTAAGGCCTCGCCGCGTGTGCGCTTGACGTCGAAGGTCCTCGCAACCTCGGGGGTCAGCAGCGTGCTGTTGATGGCGCTGTAGTGGACGCGATAATCGCCGTGGTCTATGAACTGCTCGGCTCGCGCCGACAGGCTCAGCAGCAGAAGCAGCAGCGCGCCGCAGCGGATCATGGTGTGCGCTCGGGGTGGGGGGCCTTCAGCATGTACAGCGCCAGCTCGCTGAAGAGGTTGGGGGCCAGGCGGATACGCAGACCTTCCCGGTGCGAACGATCAAGCAAGCGACGATCAGTCACGCTCCATCCGCGTGAACGGCACAGAGATTCGAAATCGTCTGCCGTGCACAGATGAATATTGGGCGTGTCGTACCAGCGGTCGGGCAACGCCGGGGTCACCGGCATGTGGCCCAGTGCCAGCGCGGCGCGCACGCGCCAGTGGCCGAAGTTGGGAAATGTGACGATGCCGGTGCGGCCAACCCTCAGAATCTCGGCGATCGCCTGATCGGGCCGTTGCAGCGCCTGCAGCGCCTGGGTCATCACCACATAGTCAAAGGACTGAGCCTCAAACTCCCGCAAGCCGTCATCGATATCGGCGTGAATGACATTGACGCCTGCCTCAATGCAGCGAGCCACGTTGTCGGGATCAATCTCCAGGCCGTAGCCCCGCACGCCACGCGTCTGTGCCAGATGGGCCAGCAGGGTGCCGTCGCCGCAGCCCAGGTCGAGAATGCGCGATCCCGGCCGTATCCAGTCGCATATCAATGCAAGGTCGGCACGCAAGCTGGCGCTCATGCGCTGACCTCGTCGGCCACGCGCGCAAGATAGCCGCGCAGCAGGTTGTGGTACTGCGGAATGGGCATCAGGAAGTCATCGTGTCCGAGCTGCGAGTCGATCAGCGCGTACGATACCTCGCGCCCGGCATCCACCAGCGACTTGACGATTTCACGAGATCGCGCCGGAGAAAAGCGCCAGTCGCTCGAGAACGCGACAACCAGAAAGCGCGCCTGGGCAGACGCAAACGCCGCCGCCAGATCGTCGCCGAAATCGCGAGCAGGGTCGAAGTAGTCGAGCGCCTTGGTCATCAGCAAGTAGGTATTGGCGTCAAACCGATCAACAAACGATTGCCCCTGGTAGCGCAGGTAGCTTTCGACTTCGAACTCGACATCGAAGTTGAAACTGGGCGTGGCAATGCGCAGGTCGTTGCCGAACTTGGCGCGCATGGCGGCGTCGGAAAGATAGGTGATATGGCCCAGCATTCGAGCCAGTTTGAGTCCGCGTGAAGGGACGACGCCGTGACCGTAGAAGTGGCCGCCGTGAAAATCGGGGTCTGACAGAATCGCCTGACGCGCAATCTCGTTGAATGCGATGTTTTGCGCCGACAGCTGCGGCGCAGCGGCGATGACCACGGCGTGGCGGACCCGCTCCGGCAGGTCGATGGTCCACTGCATTACCTGCATGCCGCCCAGCGAGCCGCCGATGATCGCGGCCCAGCGCTTGATCCCCAGTTGGTCGCTCAGCAGCGCCTGCGAGCGCACCCAGTCACGCACCGTGAGCAGCGGAAAATCGGGCCCCCAGGGCTTGCCGGTGCCTGGGTTGATCGTGTTCGGTCCGCTGGAGCCGCGACAGCCACCCAGGTTGTTCAGGCAGACGACGAAGAAACGGGTGGTATCGATGGGCTTGCCGGGGCCTATGCAGTTGTCCCACCAACCCGGCTTTTTGTCGTCCGCGTCGTGGTAGCCGGCGGCATGGTGATCGCCGGACAACGCGTGGCATATCAGAATGGCATTGGAACGGGAGGCATTGAGCGTGCCATAGGTTTCGACCATCAGCTCGTGGCTGGGCAGCATCCGTCCGCAATCCAGCGCCAGCGGCGCCTCGATCAGGTGCTTCTGCGGCCTGACCAGCCCAACGGAATCGGCAGGGTACGCGGCGCTCATCGAGCTTTAGCGGAATGCGCCGGGCAACGGCAACAGCCGATTCAGGACCTGCAGCAACAGGATCAGTACCAATGGCGACAGATCAAGCCCGGACAGTGGCGGGATCAGGCGCCGCACCGGGCGCAGCAACGGTTCGTTCATGCTCCACAGGATGTTGCTGGCGGGGTTGTTCACGCCTGGCCCCAGCCATGACATGACGGCTTGAACGAACAGGGTGAAGGTATACAGGTTGACCGTCAGCACAATCAGCTTCAGCGCCGCGAACCAAAGCGCGGATACCGGGCCTACATTGAACCCGAGCAGTCCGACGATGCTGTAGATGTAGATCAACGCAATCACCGCCAGCGCCAGCAGCGCTGCCAGATTGAAGCCCCGCACCACCGGCAGGTAGGGCCGCAGCAGATCGGTAGGAAAGCGTGTGGCTTTCCAGATCGCCTGTGAGATGGGGTTGTAGAAATCTGCCCGTGCCGCCTGCAGCAGGATGCGTAGCAGGAACACCCACATCAATAGATCAAACAGCGTGGTGATCAGGAACAGCAATGCGTTTGAAGTGTTGGCGCCCATCAGGTGTCCTTGCTCAGTTGATCGCCGAGCGCTTTGCTGCGTGCCGCTGCCGCGCCCAGGGCTTCAGCAAATATGGTACGCAGTCCCGCGCTTTCAAGCTGCGCGATCGCCGCTTCGGTAGTGCCCCCCTTGGAGGTGACGTTGATGCGCAGCTGCGACACGTCCTCGCTGCCGTCTGCCATGCGAGCGGCACCAATGAAGGTCTGCCGCGCCAGTTGTGCGGCTACGTCGGGCGCCAGGCCCAGGCCGACCCCCGCCTCGCGCAGCGCCTCCGTGAGCAGAAAGTAGTAGGCCGGGCCGGAGCCTGAAAGCGCGGTGACGGCATCCATCTGCGCCTCGGACTCCAGCCACACGCACGGGCCGGCGGTATTCAGTATGTTCTCTGCGAGCTGGCGTGCCGGCACCGGGGTTTCCGGGGGCGCGTACAGACCGGTGATGCCAGCGCCGAGCAAGGCAGGCGTGTTCGGCATGCTGCGGACGTAGTGCAGCTCCGGGCCCAGCCATTGGCGCAGGCTGGCCAGCCGTATGCCGGCTGCGATGGAGACAACGACCGTCCCGACGCTGGGCGCAAGCGACTGGCAGGCCGCGCGCAGCTGCTGCGGTTTGACCGCCAGCACCACTGCGGCGGCGCCCTCGACAATCTCGCTGCCACCGGCGCCTACCGTGACGCCATAGGTTGTGCGCAGCCATTCGGCACGTACCGCCACAGGCTCGGCCACGCGGATATCGGTCGCCTTGCGGCCGGCCGCGAGCAGGCCGCCAATCAGGCTGGCCGCCATGTTGCCGCCGCCAATGAACGCAATCGTCGCTGCCATTTGGATGCAGGAGGACAGGGGTAGTAGGGGAGTGCGCGGTATCATAGGGCATGACGCCTTTCGACACGACGCGCCTGTGAACCGACCTTCCCGCCCCAAGCCCAAGTTGCCGACTCAGCGCAGTCCCGAGCTGCGCAAGCTGCTGGAGCAGTACCGCGACCGGATTGAATCGGCGCGCGTATACGACGTCGCGATCATTTCGGCGCTCGACGAGGCGCATAAGCTGTCCCAGCGGCTGGACAACCGCGTGCTGCTGAAGCGCGAGGATACCCAGGTCGTGCACTCGTTCAAGCTGCGCGGGGCCTACAACAAGATTGTGCAGCTCAGCGCAGCCGAACGCGCACGCGGCGTGATCACGGCATCGGCCGGCAATCACGCCCAGGGTGTGGCGTTGGCGGCCAGGAAGCTTGGCTTGAACGCGTCGATCGTGATGCCGCGCACCACACCCAGCCTGAAGGTGGATTCGGTGCGTGCGCTGGGCGGTAAGGCCATTCTGCACGGCGATGCCTACGATGACGCGCGCGAGCACGCGTATGCCCTGGCAGCGGAGAAGGGCATGACCATGGTGCCGCCTTACGACGATGCGGACGTGATCGCAGGGCAGGGCACGATCGGCCGCGAACTGACGCAGCAATGCCACGATCTGGACGCGGTCTTTGTTCCGGTGGGCGGTGGCGGCCTGTTGGCTGGCGTTGCAGCGTGGATCAAGGCGACGCAGCCCAAGGTGAAGGTGATTGCGGTCGAGCCGGACGATTCCAACTGTTTCGAGGCGGCGTTCCGTGCCGGACGTCGGGTGACGCTGCCCCAGGTCGGATTGTTTGCCGACGGTGTGGCCGTTCGCCAGATCGGTGAGGAGACATTCCGGGTTGCGCGCCATCTGGTTGACGCGACGGTACTGGTCAGTGCCGACGAGATTTGCGCTGCGGTGCGCGACGCCTTCTACGAGAACCGCTCATTGCCGGAGCCCGCCGGTGCGCTGGCAATCGCCGGGCTGAAGCGCTGGGTTCATGAGACCGGCGCGCGTGGCAAGACACTGGCTGCGATTGTGTCCGGTGCCAACGTGACCTTTGACCGCCTGCGTCATATTGCGGAGCGGGCCGAACTCGGCGACGAAGCCGAGGCCTTGCTGGCCGTGACGATCCCCGAGCGGCCGGGCAGCTTCAAGCAGTTCCTGCGTCAGATCGGCCGGCGCGCGGTATCCGAGTTCAACTATCGCTATGCCGCCAACGGCGTGGCCCACATTTTCGTTGGCATCAAGCTCAGCGGCGGCCTGCCCGAGCGTGAGGCGTTGATTGATGGGCTGCGCGCGCATGGCTATGAAGTCGTGGACATGACCGGCAACGAAATGGCCAAGGTCCACGTGCGGTTCATGGTTGGCGGCCGCAGCACCGGCTTGCAGAACGAGCGGCTGTTCCGCTTCGAGTTTCCGGAACGCCCGGGCGCCTGCCTGGACTTTCTCAATGCGATCGGCTCGCGCTGGAACATCTCGCTGTTCCATTATCGCAATCACGGCGCAGCCTATGGCCGCGTGTTGTGTGGCCTGCAGGTGCCGAAGAAGGAGTGGGCCGAGTGCCGGCGTTCGCTCGACGCACTGGGCTATACCTACGCCGAGGAAAGCGACAACCCGGCCTACACGCTGTTCCTGGGCACCGACTGAGCCTTATCTTGCAGCCAGCTTGAGGATGTAGTCCCAGTGCTCGGCGCGCACGGGCGTGACTGAGAGTCGGGTGCCCGGCGCGAGCACCAGCAGGCCCTTGAGCGCCTTCTCATGCTCGCGCAGCATCGCCAGTGTCACCGGCTGCTTCAGCTTCGACTCGAACGTGACGTCGACCAGCAGCCAGCGGGGGTCTTCGCGGGTGGACTTCGGGTCGTAGTGATCAGCCTTGGGATCGAACTGTGTCGGGTCCGGGTAGGCGTTCGATGCAATGGTCATCGTTCCGACGATGCCAGGGACGGCGCAACTGGAGTGATAGAAGAAGGCCTTGTCACCTTTCTTCATCTGGTCGCGAAACATGTTGCGTACTTGGTAGTTGCGTACGCCGTCCCATTTCTCGGTTTTCTTCGGACGGCGTTCCAGGTCGTCGATCGAAAAGCAGTCCGGCTCCGATTTCATCAGCCAGTAGGCCATCTAAGCATTCCTTGTTCGGTAATGACGGCGTCCATGCGCCGGTCCCAGGGGTCGCGTGGCAGTTGCTCGACGCGCTGACAGGCGTAAGCGTAACCGAGCAGCAGCGGTTTGCGGCCAATCCGGGGCCGCGCCAGCCAGCGATCGTAGTAGCCGCCGCCGGCACCCAGTCGGAAGCCCTGATCATCGAAGCCGACCAACGGCATCAGTACGGCGTCGAGTTGTCGCCGGCGCACCAACGGCCGCCGCAACACCGGCTCGGCAATGCCGAGGCTGCTGCGCCGCATAGCGGCACCCGGCCGCAACGCCACGAAGCTCATCGTCTGCCGCGGGAGCACCAGCGGCACGAAGACCTGGAGGCCAGCTGCATGCAGGGCCGCGATAAGCGGGGCGGTATCGAGTTCGCTGCCGGCACTCAGGTAGACCGCGATTCGCCTGCACCTACTCGCGCGTAGCGCGACCATGGCGTGGATGGCGGCAATCCTGGAGGCCCCCCGGCGCGCGGCGGTGCCGATGGCGGCGCGTTGCAGCCGCAGTTCGCGGCGCAACGCGCGCTTCTGAATCAGTGTGTCTCCCGCCTGTGCCGTCATCGGTCATTGACCTTGAGACAGCGTCTCAAGTGGGTGCTGCGCCAAGCCTTCGGGCTTCCCACTACGGGGTGGGCCTGCACGCCCGGCTCGGGTAAGGCTCCCGGGGGTTTGCAAATAGGCTCAAGGGGTTCCAGACCAATGTTCGAACACCGCAGGAGACACGGCATAAGCATACCACTGGTAGGTGGAGAGGCAATTGCCTGACGGTAGGGAAAACCCCAGTTCGCGGTACGACTTGCCCGGACATGTCGGCTGTGTATGGCCTCGAACGAGCAGCGCGGCAGTATTACTCGAGCGACAGCGAAGAGTCGATGTCCAGCGTCATTTGCCGCAGCCGATTGACCGCATCCGGATTGACCTGCGCCACGCCTTCCACGCCCTTGAGTTCCAGCAATTCCCGCGCAATGTTGAGCGCGGCCATGACTGCGATCTTTTCGGTACCCAGCGCCTTGCCGCGCTTGCGGATTGTGGTCATGCGCTCATTCAGATAATCCGCGGACTTGACCAACGCCTCGTGCTCGTCCGGCGGGCACATTACGCTGTACTCCTTGCCCATGATGCGGACGGTGACGCTCAACGGCTCCTGCGGATCCTTGGCGTTGGCACTCATGTTTCCGGCTCCGATTCCAGCGACCGGACCCGCTCGACGATGCCCTCTATGCGCCGGCGTAGCTCGGCGTTCAGAGCGAGCAGGCGGTCGCGCTCCTGCAAGGCACGTTTCTGCTCCAGGCGAGCCTGCCGATACGCGGCAATCAGGCGCTGGGTGCGTTCTTCTAGCTGCTGAAGTTCCTGGTCGAGCATGTGGCAATAAAAAGGGCGGCAGGCCCGAGTATAAGGCCGCCGCCCGCTTGGGGGGAGACTGCGTATGCAGCCTCCCCCGACTTCGACTTACTGCAGCAGCAGGAACAAGGCGCCGGGCCCACGGCGCAGGTGCAGCAACAGCTGGCCCTTGCCGCCCGCCAGCTTGCGGAAGTCCTCCATGGTCACAACCGGTTGGCGGTTGATGCCGATGATGATGTCGCCTTCGCGCAGGCCGGCGCGGGCAGCGGCCGAGCGCGGATCGACGCTCTGCACGCGGACGCCGCGATCCGCATCGCGCGTGCTGTCGTCAACCGGCGCGAACACCGCGCCGGCAAGTCGCGGATTCAGCTGCTCGCCCTCGGAAGCGGCTTCGTCATCCTTGCCAATGGTGACGGTCAGGGTGCGCGGCTTGCCTTCACGCATGACCTTGATCTTGACCTTGTCGCCGACACGCAGGAGGCCGACGATGTTGCGCAGCTGCGCAAAGTTGTCGATGTTCTTGCCATTGGCTTCAAGGATCACGTCTTCCGATTTCATCCCCGCCTTGTCGGCCGGCGAGTTCGGAAGGACGCGGGTGACCACGGCGCCGCGCGTGTCATTGAGGCCAAATGCCTTCGCCAGGTCGGGTGTCAGATCCTGTCCGTTGATGCCGATGCGACCGCGTTGAACAGAACCGTGCTCGATCAGCTGGTCCATGATGTTGCGCGCAGTGTTGACCGGTATGGCGAAGCCGATGCCGATGTTGCCGCCGGAGCGCGAATAGATCATCGACGGCACGCCAATCAACTCGCCCCGCAGGTTGACCAGTGCGCCGCCGGAGTTGCCCGGATTGATCGAGGCGTCGGTCTGGATGAAATCGCCCAAGCCATCGCCAACACCGGTACG